>NZ_JBYCLB010000071.1:0-3888 GCF_057473705.1 Mycobacterium sp. TH-M15
GCTACACCTCGCTGGCGGTGCGGTCGATGTTCGGCACCAACAACGGGATCGCCGGACAGGTGCTCGCCGGCTTCGGTACCGACGAACAGAAGACGCGCTGGCTGCCGGCGATGGCGTCCGGAGCCGTGGTCGCATCGTTCGCGCTGACCGAACCGGGGGCCGGCTCCAATCCCGCCGGGCTGCGCAGCAAAGCGGTTCGAGACGGCGACGACTGGCTGATCTCCGGCCAGAAACGGTTCATCACCAACGCCCCGGCCGCGCAGCTGTTCGTGGTGTTCGCCCGCAGCCGCCCGGCCGACGAGAACGGCACCGGGATCGCGGTCTTCCTGGTACCCGCCGAAACGCCCGGGCTCCGGGTCGGGGTGAAGGACGCCAAGATGGGCCAGGAGGGCGCCTGGACGGCCGACGTCGACTTCGCCGACGTCCGGGTTCCCGCCGACGCGCTGGTCGGCGGCGACGAAGACATCGGCTACCGCGCGGCGATGGTGTCGTTGGCGCGCGGCCGGATCCACATCGCGGCGATCGCGGTGGGCACCGCGCAACGCGCCCTCGACGAGTCGGTCGCCTACGCGGCCACCGCAACCCAAGGCGGCAGTGCGATAGGCGATTTCCAACTGGTGCAGGCGATGCTCGCCGACCAGCAGACCGGCGTGCTGGCCGGCCGGTCCATGGTCCGAGACGCCGCGCGCCGGTGGGTGTCCCACGAAGACCGCAGGATCGCCCCGTCGGCGGCCAAGCTGTTCTGCACCGAAATGGCCAATAACGTCGCCGATCTCGCGGTGCAGATCCACGGCGGCAGCGGATACATCCGAGGCGTGCCGGTGGAACGGATCTACCGCGATGTGCGGTTGCTGCGACTTTACGAGGGTACCAGTGAAATTCAGCGGCTGATCATCGGATCCGGCCTGGTCAGGGCGGCAAAAAAACGTTCCTGACCTACCGCCAGATGTATTCTGGACGTGTAACTCACGACATTGTTAGCATTTAATGTGAGGAAGCCCATACCATTTCACGCCGAACGAACTTGGGGACCTCTCCAGAATCTTGTTACGGTGCCGACTCATGTCTGGTCTCGAAGCTCTGTTAGCGTTGGTTCAGCAGGTGTCCGGTACCCCCTACATCGCGGGCGGTAATTCGCCGGCCGGTACCGACTGCTCAGGACTCGCCTCGTGGACGTCAAACGTGGCCAGCGGCCGTCCGGCGTTCAGCGGCAGGTTCCACACCGCCAACGAGGAGTCCGCCCTGCTGTCCCGCGGCTTCCAGTACGGAACCGCGCCCGGCGCCCTGGTGATCGGCTGGAACAGCTACCACACGGCGGTGACGCTGCCGGACGGAACACCGGTCTCCAGCGGTGAGTCCGGCGGCGGTGTCCGGGTCGGCGGCGGCGGCGCCTACCAGCCGCAGTTCACCCACCACATGTTCCTGCCGGTGGACACCGAGTCGTCGGCCCCCGAGCCCGCGCCGGAGCCGGCCGAGCTGGCTTTCGCGCCGCTCCCCGCACCCCCGCCGGACGACGCACCGCCCCCCGGTGAGCTGCCGCCGCCGGCCGACTTCCTGGTCGCCCCGGATGCCCCGCCGCCGCCCTTCGAGCCGCCGGCCGAGCCGCCCGCCTTCGAGCCGCCGGCCGAGCCGCCCGCCTTCGAGCCGCCCGCCGAGGGCGAGCCCGCCCCGCCTCAGCCCTGAGGCGCCGCGCCGCGGCGGGCCAGCAACCACGCCTGCCCGTCGCCGTCGCCGGCGGCGATCGGATCCAGCGCGGCGAAGGCCGTCGGCAGCTCGCCTTCCGCCACCCGGAACGGCCCGGCCGCCCCGCCGACCCGGCTCAGCGCGGTGATCGCCAGCAACCCGCCCGGTGCCAGCCGCTCGGTCAGCGCCCGGTCCAGCCGCGGATCGCGGAACCGTCGACAGTAGATCACGTCGACGGGCGACCCGGGCGGCAGACCGTCATCGAGGTCGGCGACGTCGAAGCGACAGTGACGGCCGAGACCGCTGCGGCGGGCCAGATCGCGCGCCCAGCCGATCGCCACCGCGGAGACGTCGAGGCCGTGCACGTCCAGACCCCGGCAGGCCAGCCACACCGCGCCGAGCCCGGCACCGCAGGCGACATCCAGGGCACGCCCGGCGGCCGGGAACATCTCCCGGTAGGGCGCGAACGCCGGGTCCAGCCCGATCGCCTCCAGCGGCGGAGCGCCCTGGCGGGCGTACCTGTCGTCCCACCGGACGCGGTCGGCGTCACTCATCCGTTCCAGCGGGCCAGCCAGTCGCGCTCCTGTCGCGCCTTGGCCGCATGCAGGTCGGCGCTCGGCGGATAGATGCGGACGGCCGGTTCCGGTGCGGCCAGAAAGTCGCCTTCGATCTTCACCGCCTGCCCGTCGCCGACCTCCATGACGCAGCCGCCGCGGCCGGTGAAGGGGGCGGCGGCGATGTCGTAGCCCAGGTGGCGGGCGATCTGGTCGGCCGCCACCCGGGCCCCCTCCTCGGCGAAGATGCCGGCCTTGGGCAGCGGCAGGTCGTGGGCGAGGGTCAGCGCGCTGTTGTCACCGATCGCCCACACCCCGGGAATCGCGGTGGCCAGGGTGGCCGGATCGACCGGAATCCAGCCACCCGGGTTGGTCGCCCCGGGCAGCACCGCCGCCGCCGCGGAGCGGTGCGGCGGGACGACCGCCAGCAGGTCGAACGGCTCGGTGGTGCCGTCGGCGAGCTGCACCGTCCGGGCATCGGCGTCGATCGCCGTGGTGGGCCGGCCGGGCTGGAACCCGATCCCGCGGGCGTCGAGCATGCCGGCCACCGCGCTGCCGACCTCCGGACCGAGGACCGCGATCGGCCGCGGCTCGCAGCTGATCACGTCCACCCGGACGGCGCCGTCGGCGAACCGCCGGCCGAGCCGCTCGGCGATCAGGAAAGCCGCCTCATACGGCGCGGGCGGGCATTTGAACGGCAGCGTCGGCACCAGCACCACGATCCGGCCCGACATCAGCGCGTCGACGCGGTCGCCCAGTTCCGCGGCGCCGGCCACGGTGTAGAACGGGCCGGCGACGCCGCGGGTGATCGCCGCGCCCAGCCCCGGGAGGGCGGCGGTGTCCAGGTCGGCCCCGAGGGCCACCAGCAGGGCGTCGTAGCCGGTCGAGCCGGCCGCGCCGCCGGCATCCCGGTACCGCACCAGCCGGGCGTCGGTGTCCACCCCGGTGACCTCGCCGGTCGTCGTCGACACGCCGGGCAGCGCGGCGCCGGTCAGGGTCGCCGCCACGTCCTCCGGCGTGCGCCAGCCACGGAGCACCCGCATCGCCGACAACCCCAGGTTGGCGGTGAACGATCGGTCGATCAGCTCGACCCGCACGGTCGGCGGCAGGGTGGCGCGCAACCGTTCGGCGGCGGTCCGCCCGCCCATGCCGGCGCCGAGGACGACGACGGTTGCAGCGGTTTCAGCCATCGTCCTCACCCCGCGGCCCGCCAGTGGCGCGCCGCCGTCTGCACGTCGTGGCCGCACGGCAGCGGGTGCCGGCCCCGCCCGGTGACGGAGCGGTCGGTCACGTCGTCCTCGGGCCCGGGTGCTGAACACCCCGGCGGAACTGGCCGAGCTGATCCGGGCCGGTGATCGTCTGACCACCCTGGACGTGCGCCGGCGGCACGACGAGCCGGACGGGCACTCGGCTTACCTGCAGGGCATCTCCCCGGTGCGGTGTATGTCTCCCTCGCATACACAGCCGTCCGGAAGCGGGCACCGCTCTCCCCGCTCGGCTCGCGCTCCGCCCATGACGCCAGATTCATACGATTGTTCCTACAGCACGCCACCGACTACCGACCAGACAGTTGGCAAACCCGTCGACGAGCCTACCGACCCGTCTTGAACGACGTCCCGAGACTCCGGCGGGGTTGGACGCACGGGTGTGG
>NZ_JBYCLB010000072.1:0-9680 GCF_057473705.1 Mycobacterium sp. TH-M15
GTTGGCTGGCGAGCAAGGTCGACATAACCTAGCGCGGCTGCCATGGCAAGTACAGGGGATATCGCATTGGCTGACACGCCCGAATCGATCGACGAGGAACCGACCGCATCTGCGTCGACCGAGGCGACCGTCGACGACGAGGCGGCGGCGATCGCGGCCGACGAGGCCGACGACGACAAGACCGAGGCCGACGACGGCAATTCCAGCGACGACGAGACCACCGTCAGCCGGCCGCGGTGGTGGGCCCGATTCAAACCGGGGCGCTGGACCGGATCACGCTGGACCGGGTCAACGATCCGGCGCACCGTCGCCGGACTGCTCGTCGCCGTCACCGCCGTCGCGGGCTACGAGGGATGGTTGCTGTTCCAGCAACATCGAAACAATGCCGCCGCAGCGCAAGCGCTCGAAGCGGCGCAGAGATACGCGGTGACACTGACCAGCACCGACCCCGGAACGGTCGACCAGAACATCGCCGACATCATCGACGGCGCAACCGGGGATTTCAAGGACAGGTACACCAAAGCCAGCGCCCGGTTGCGGAAGATGTTGATCGACAACAAGGTGACGACGCACGGCAGAGTGGTCGACTCGGCCGTCAAATCCGCCACCACCAACACGGTCGAGGTACTACTGTTCGTCACGCAATCGGTCAGCAGCTCGGTTGTCTCGGAGCCGCACAGCGACGTGAACGCCGTCGCGATCACCATGGTGAAGATCAACGGCCGATGGCTTGCCGGCAAAGTTGTTCCTGGGGAACAGGATTGAAAAGATGAGGCTGGTGACAAGCTTGACGGCGGGAGCGGTGACCGCCCTGGTGATGACCGCACCAGCGGCGCAGGCGTCGGCCGGGCAGCTCTGCGCCGAGCTTGACGCCACCTGGGACGGGACGAACTGCACGACGCTGGTCACTTCGCCGCGCCAGGCCGAGATGTTCATCTCGCTCGGCCTGCCTCAGCCACTGCTCGACAACCCCACAGCCGGACCACCGTTGCGCGACTACTACCGGCGGCTGATGGGCGGCTGGCGGAAAACCGGTTCGGATACAACGCGAGACAGCAGCGCCTCGAGTGATTACCAGCTCTACTCGGGGCCGGGTGCCGTGCAGACGTTGATCGTCCACGAAAACTACGAACCGTTCGGGATTCAGTCCAACAACGCCTATCGGTCGTTCGTCTTCGACATGGCCAAAGGACGCCGGCTTAGCCTCGCCGATCTGTTCCGACCGGGAGTGGATCCGTTGCAGGTGATACCCCCGGCCGCCGAGCCGCTGCTGCCCGCTGCGCTGGACGCCGCGCTGCCCGCGCACGCGCCCAACACCTACCCGTTCACCGTTCAGGAGTTCCAGCCCGGGCCGGACGGGCCCGGCTACACGGGCAGCTACCGGACCTTCGGGTTGTCGCCGGAACATCTGATTCTGTACCTGCCGGATGCGCCGATGCTGCGCGGGGATCCAAGCCCCCGTGACCGTTTCGTCTGGTCGATGGACGGCGGGACCATCGTCATCCAGGTGCCGCTCTCCGCCCTGTCCGAGTCGCTTCGCCCGGAATACGGCGGCGCCTGACGAGTTGGCGTCAGCCCTCGACCGCCTGCTGTTGAACAACGGTTGCGCGGGCGAACATCGGGACATTCACGCGCTGTCACACCGGAGTTGTCGGCTCGGGCCGTCGACCCAGGCCGGCCCGCATGACCTCTTTGACCTGTGCGATCACGTGGTCGGGGCCGCCGGGCAGCGGCGCCCCGCCCTGGGCGGAGAGCAGCATGACCAGGCTCATGCAGATGAACATCTCGCCCAGCACCTGGGTGTCCAGATCGGGTCGCAGGTAGCCGACCGCTACGCCGTGGTCGATCTGCCGGGCGACCGCGGCGGCGAACGACTCGAAGATCTCGACCACCCGCTGGGTGAGCTGCTCGTCGATCGCGCCGGCGTCGAACACGACCAGCGAGACCAGCTTGTTCTCGTTCACCGACAGCGAGTGCAGCGCCCGCAGCGGGGCGGTCACCCCGTCCAGGAACTCGTCGAGGCTGTCCGCGAGGTGTTCCGGCGGCGACAGCTCCGGAGCCCGCTCGTCCATGCCCAGGTCGATGGTCGCGTCCAGGATCTCGCGCTTGTTCGTGAAGTAGTTGTAGAACGAGCCGTGCCCCAGGCCGGCGGCGGCGACGATGTCGGCCACCGAGCTGTTGCGGTAGCCGCGGTCGGTGAACACCTCGAATGCCGCCCGGGTGAGCTGTGCCCGGCGGTCCGGCTGCGCCCGGGCCATCACGGCTTGATGTCCTCGGTGAAGGGCTCGGTGTCCTCGACGAAGAAGGCGTGCCGGGCGAAATCGAGCATTGCGGCGCGGTAGCGGTGCCGGGTCTCCGGATCGCGCTGACCCAGCACCGCGTGCAGTCCGACCGGCACCAGCAGCTTCGTCGCCAGCCGCCCGCACACCTCCGGGTCGGCGCCGGGCCGCAGGAAACCGGCCGCGCGCGCCTCCTCGAAGAGGCCGATGACCATCTGGGAGACGGTGGTCTCCAGTCCGAGCATGCGCAGCTTGAGTTCCTCGTCGATCGCCCCCGCCTCGACCAGCACCAGCGACACCAGCTCGGGCTGCCGGTCCAGGGTGGCGTCCAGCGCGTCCAGTGCGGCATCGAACCGGTCGAGCAGGTCGGTCAGCCGGGTGGCGGGCTGCACGGTCAGCAGCACCGGTTGCACGGCCCGCAACACCTCCTCGACCGAGTAGTCGAAGACCAGATCCAGTAGCTCGCGTTTGCTGGCGACGTATCGGTAGATGGTGCCCTGGCCGATGCCCGCGTGCCGGGCGATGTCCGACATCGTCGTCGCCGGGTATCCGCGCTCGGCGAAGACCGACACCGCCGAGGAGATGATCTGCGCGCGACGACGCTCTTCCAGGTCGGCGACCGGCGGGCATCCGCGTCGGCGCCGGTGTCCGCCCGGCGCGCGTTCGGCGGCCGTGGCCCGCGGCTGGCTAGCCATCGATACAGCGAAGGCCGCGGTGCGGGCCCATCGGGTATCGCCGCGACGGTCTCGCCGACATGGGCATGCCTTCCGTCGATGGTGGGTCGTTGCTGCTGAGGGCCGCGACGATTTTCGGACTCGCGTGTCAGACTAAATCTAGCACTAGGACGGCGAGGCTTTCATGACCGACTCTGCGGCTCATTCCGGTGATGCCGATCCGTTGGCGACCTCGCGGCTGAGCCGGGGCGCGCGGCTGGGTGGACTGGTCGCCAAGCAGACACTGCGCCGGGTCGCGTTCAAAGCCGGCTCGATCGTGGTCACCGAAAGCCGCCGCGAGCAGATGCTGGATCGGACCAACGAGCGGATCGCCCGGGATTTCGTCGCCGTGCTGGCGAATATGCGCGGGGCGGCGATGAAGATCGGTCAGTTCCTGTCGGTGGTCGACCTCGGCATCGTCGATGCCGGTTCTCGGGAGTACTTCCGGCGTCAGCTCGGCAAACTGCAGGGGTCGATCAACGCGATGCCGTTCGAGACGATGCGACCGGTGCTGGAAACCGAACTCGGCGCCCCGGTCGAGCGGCTGTTCGGCTCGTTCGACACCGATGCGTTCGCCGCCGCGTCCATCGGGCAGGTCTATCGGGCGGTCACCCGCGACGGCCGCGACGTGGCGGTGAAGGTCCAGTACCCCGGGGTGCGGGCCGCGGTCCGCGCCGACCTGAAGAACCTGGCGTTGTTCGTCCGGATGCTGAAGTCCACCGTTCCGACGGTGGCCACCGCCGAGTTCGTCGACGAGGTCACCGGCAAGCTCTCCCGTGAGCTCGACTACCGGCAGGAGTTCGCCAGCCAGGCCCACATCGCCGAGCGGTACCGGGATCATCCGTTCATCCACGTGCCGCGTCCGGTCACGGAGCTCAGTTCGGCGTCGGTGCTGACCACCGAGTACGTACCCGGCATGCGCGCCGACGAGGTGGCGAAACTCCCTGCCGCCCAGCGGGACCGCATCGGTGAGATCATCTACCGCTTCTATCTCGGCTCGCTGTTCCGGGACTGCGAATTCAACGGCGACGCACACCCCGGCAACGTCCTGTACCTGCCCGACGGCCGGGTGGCGTTCCTGGACTTCGGCCTCTACAAGCACATGGACCCCGACGCGGTCGCCTTCGAACGGCAGGTGGCCCGGTTGTGCATCGCCGGTGACGGGGACGGGTTGCGGAGCGTGATGGAGCGGTACGGCGTGCTGCGACCGGGTTCGTCGGTTTCTGCGCAGGATTGCCTGGAGTACACCTTGGACGCCGCCGGCTGGAGCTTCGTGGACGACTACCTGGCGGTGCGGGCGATCGACGTCAGTGCCGCGCTGCTGGGCGTGATCAGCCCGGCCAGCCGATCGTTCCAGACGATGCGCAACGAGCGGCTGCCGCCGGAGCACCTGTTCTCCCGACGGCTGGACTTCCTGGTCTTCGGGACGCTCGGCCAGATCGGCGCCGGCAACAACTGGTATCGGATCGCCGCGGAATGGCTCGACGGCGCCGAACCGGTCACCGAACTCGGCCGCGCCGAGGCGCGGTGGCGGCGGCAGCTCGCCGACCGGCCGGGTCAGGGCTGGTAGACGTAGTCGTCGAGGTCGAAGGTCTTCGACGCGTGGGCCGACTGGTAGGCGGTGGTGGGCCGCAGAAACGAGAAGTCGCCGTTTCGGTCGATGTAGTAGCTGTTGGCGTTCGCGCAGCTGGGTCCGTGCATCAACGTCTCCGAGCCGCGCCGGCTGACGAAGCGATGGAACCGGGTGTTGGGCAATCCCGGCATCGACCCCCTTCGTAGGCGGCGGCGCGTTGCGTCTCGTAGAAGGCCGCGAGGTCGAAGCCGTTGCGGCCCTTGATCGGTCGCTGCCAGTACACCACCGGGCTGTTGGACATCTCGAACCCGGTGGCCGACAGATCCCTGCCGCCGAAGTCTCCCAGCGCGTTCGAAGATGGTGAAGTCTACGTAGCCGGCCCGCTGCAGGTGGATCGCCGCGCCCAGCCCGCCGATGCCGGCGCCGATGCTGGCCACCAGCATGTCCGGCGGCTGTCGCGGCGCGGCCGCGGTCCCGTCCGGCTCTGCGGCCGTGGTGGCTGTCATGTCACGGCCTTGTGGGTGTTGGCGGCGATGCGGGCGTCGTAGACGGCTCGGGCGTCACGGTCGATCGGCCCCATGGTCCGGTCGGCGTTGACGATGCGCCGCGCCGCCAGCCAGAGCCGCTCCGGGGCCAGGTTGGCCAGCGCGCACAGCACGGCAATCCCGGTCGGTGCGCCGGCGAGCGGCGGTCGGCTGCGGATCGTCGAGGCGACGCGCCGCGCCACCACGCTCGGTGGCAGCACACCGATCTTGGCCATCCGTCGGGTAGGTCTTGCTCATCCGCCCACTCCCACCTGGGCCAGGGCGCCCACCTCGGTGGCCACCGCCCTTGCCGGTCGCCAGGTGTAGTCGTCGAACGGGTAGGTCGCCGCGGCCCGCCGCGACTGCAGCGCCGTGGTCGGCCGGATGTAGGGCATGTCGCCCTGTGAGTTCACGTAGTAGGTCCGCAGCCCCTTGTTGCGTATCCGGAAGTAGTACTGGATGTTGCGGCCCTGACGGACGATCTTCACGTGGTAGCGCTGCTGCGCTTCGGCGGTGACCTCGACCACCGCCGACCCGCGTTGACGTGCCTCGACGATCGCGCGCACAGCGTGCTGCGCCGAGGATTCGACCATGAAATGCCAGCCGGTTCCGGTCCACGAGTAGGGTCCGACCAGAACCCACCGATTCGGCAGCCCGTGCACGGCAACGCTCTCGTACGCCTGCAGCTTGTGGCTGGCGTAGAAGTTGCCGAGGTCGAATCCGCCTGTGCCCACCACCATTCCGGTTCTGTAGGTCTCCGGGTCGGAGAACAACTCGTAGCCCACCGCGACCACCAGCGCATCCAGCTCACGGTCGCGGCCGTCGGCGGTGCGGACGCCGCGGGGGGTGATCTCGACGATCGCATCGTCGACCAGTTCGACGTTGTCGCGGTTGAATGCCTGCAGGAAGGTGTTCGACAGGGTGGGCCGCTTGCCCAGCAGGCCGTACCGCGGGGTCAGCGCGCGCCGGGAGCGCCGATCGCGAACCACCATCCGCAGGTAGCCGCGGTAGATGGTGCGCGCACTCGAATCAGTCAGTGCCAACGCCGGTTTGGCGATCGCCGGCGGTGTGTAGACCAGCAGCCGGGTCAGGGCCTCCACCAACAGCAGCGCCATCCCGTGCAACATGGTCTGGGTGACGCCCCGGCCCAGGATCGGCCGCAGCCGTGGGCCGACGACGAAATCCGGTTTCGGCCAGCACCACACCGGGGTGCGCTGGAACACCGACAGGGTTTTCACGTGTGCGGCGATGGCCGGGGTGATCTGCACCGAGCTGGCGCCGGTGCCGATCACCCCGACGCGTTTGCCGTGCAGGTCGTAGTCGTGGTCCCAGCCGGTGGGCCGCAGGATCTTGCCGGTGAAGGTCTCGAACCCGGGAATCCCCGGATCGTCCTTGGGGGTGATGAACGCGCCCACCGCGCTGAGCACGAACCGAGCGGTGACCTGATCGCCGGAGCCGGTCTGCAGACGCCAGAGCTGAGCGTCGTCGTCCCACTCCTCTTTGACGACGCCGGTCCCGAACCGGATGTGCGGGTACAGGCCGTGGTCGCGGGCGACCGCGCAGTGGTACGCCTTGACTTCGGAGCCCTTGGGGAACATCCGGGACCAGTTGGGGTTCTTGGCGAACGAGTACTGGTAGGTAAAGCTGGGCACGTCGACCCCGATGCCCGGGTAGTCGTTGTCGCGCCAGCTTCCGGCCGGTTCGGCCGCCCGCTCCAGGATGACGAAGTCGTCGATCCCGGCGTCGAGCAGCCGGACGCCGGCGGCGATGCCGCCCGGCCCGGCGCCGATGACGGCGACGGTGTATTCCGGCGTTCCCCGCGCTGTGTTCGGTTCGGGCTGCAGCGGGACACCCGGGTGAGCGGGGGTGGAGTCGGTTTGCTGGTTTGGATGCACCGCGATCCTTCCGTCACGCTCCGGGCCTTCGCGCGTATCGACCTGGAAAATTATCGGACTGACTTGTCACTCTGTCAAGTGATCGCAGGTGCCGGCGCGTGGCGTCGGCCACAGGCGGGAGCGGCGGTCGGCCCCTGATCTCCTGCTCGTGTCCGGATCACCGTCTCGGATGCGGCGGCTTGATTTGCCTGGCCGGGGGCCGATCGCCGAAGATCACAGGTAGCGGCCACGTTCTTAATGTAGCCTTAATCAACATTGGCGCGTTGCGGACGACTGCGCGCCCGATCTAAAACCAACCGCATTTAGTGGTACAGGAGACGTCTGAGCATGAGCACGCAGCAGCCGCCCGGCGGGTCGGCCCCGGGTGCCCCGATGCGCAATCCGGCGCCGGTCGGTCCGGAGCAGGCGGTACACATGCCCTCGACGCTGATCGACCTGGTGCAGATGCGGGCCGAGCGCCGCGGCGACCGGCTCGCGTTCAGCTTCTCCCGCGACGGCGAGGAGAACGAGAACGTCCGGGTGACCTATCGGGAGCTGGACACCCGGGCCCGACAGATCGCCGTCTACCTGCAGCAGCAGGGCGCCGTCGGCGAGTGCGTGCTGGTCTTCTGCCAGCCCGGCATCGAGTTCATCGTCAGCTACTTCGGCTGCCTGTACGCCGGGGCGATCGCGGTGCCGGTGCACCCGCCGATGCGCGACCACCTGGTCCCCCGGGTGGAGTCGATCCTGGCCGACATGCGGCCCGGCTTCGCCGTCACCACCACCGACGTCTACGAGAAGATCAAGGCCGCGGTGGACGGTGTGGCCGGCGGCGACTCGCTGCGCTGGTGCGTGATGGACGCGGTCGCCGGCGACGCCGCGCGCTGGGCGCCGCCGGAGATCGATCCGAGCACCGTCGCGATGGTGCAGTACACCTCGGGCTCGACCAGCGCACCCAAGGGTGTGGTGCTCTCGCACGGCAACCTGGTGCACAACCTGGAGACCATCCGCCAGGCCTGGGGCTCGGAGTTCGACAACGACGGCTACGGCGTGTTCTGGCTGCCGCCGTTCCACGACATGGGCCTGATCGGCGGCCTGCTGGAGACGCTGTACGTCGGCGGGTCCTCGGTGCTGATGCCGCCGACGGCATTCATCAAGGGCCCGATGCGCTGGTTGCAGGCGATGTCCAAGCATCGCGCGATGATCACCGCCGCCCCCAACTTCGCCTACGACCTCTGCGCCGAGCTGTCCACCCCGGAGCAGCGCGAAGCGCTGGACCTGTCCAAGTGGCGGGCGGCACTCTGCGGCGCCGAGCCGGTGCGCACCGCGACGCTGGACGGCTTCGCCGAGGCGTTCGCGCCGTCCGGCTTCCGGCCGGAGGCCTACCTCCCGGTCTACGGGCTCGCCGAAGGGACGCTGCTGGTCACCGGCGGCTCGGACTCGCCGGCACCGATCGTTCGGCACCTGGATCGGGCCGCGCTGCGCGGGGACCGCGTCGTCGAGGCCGGGCCGGACGATCCGCACGCCGCGGTGATGATCGGCTGCGGCAAGCCGCAGGGCGGCCAGCGGGTGGCCATCGTCGACCCGGAGACGCGGCTGCTCTGCCAGCCCGACGAGGTCGGCGAGATCTGGGTCTGCGGGCCGAGCGTGGCCCAGGCCTACTGGGAGAGCCCGGAGCACTCCGAGGAGACGTTCGCTGCCCGGTTGGCCGACAGCGGCGAGGGTCCGTTCCTGCGCACCGGCGACCTGGGCTTCCTGCGCGACGGTGAGCTGTTCGTCACCGGCCGGCGCAAGGACCTGATCATCATCCGCGGCGCCAACTACTACCCCAACGACATCGAGCTGACCGTGCAGGACTGCCACCCGGACCTGCTGCGCGGCCGGGGAGCGGTCTTCTCGGTGGAGTCGGAGACCCGCAAGGCCGAGCAGCTGGTGATCGCCCAGGAGGTGAACCACCTCCAGGTCAGCGCCGAGCAGATGACCGAGATCATCGGCAAGATCCGGGCCGCGGTCACCGAGCGGTACGGGATCCGGCCGCACGCCGTGCTGCTGGTCGAGGGGCTGCAGCTGCCCACCACGTCCAGCGGCAAGATTCAGCGCTCGGCGTGCAAGCAGAAATACCTCGACGACGAGCTGCCGGTGGTCAGCCGGTGGCCGGCCGAACCGGCGAAGCCCGCCGAGCCCGCCGAACCGGCCAAGCCGGCCGAACCGGCGAAGCCCGCCGAGCCCGCCAGGCCGGCCGACGCCGCCAAACCGGCCAAGCCCGGCAAACCCGCCAAGCCGGCCAGACCCGCCAAGCCGGCCAAGCCCGGCCAGCCGGAAGGGCCCGATGCGGCCGAGATCAGCGACTGGCTGGTCGCCCGGCTGGCGAAGGAGCTCGAGCTGCCGGTCGCCGAGATCGACCCGTCCCAGCCGTTCGCGTTCTACGGCCTGGACTCGATTCACGCCGTTCGACTCACCACCGCGCTGGAGAAATGGCTGCACCGCGAGCTGGAGCCGACGCTGGCCTACGAATACCCCACGATCGACGTGCTGGCCCGGCATCTGGCCGGCGACGAAACCGCCCAGCCGGCCAGCCGCGCCGCGGCCGAGCCCGCCGAGGGACAGGCCGCCGTCGCCGACGACCCGATCGCGATCGTCGGCATCGGCTGCCGGTTCCCCGGAGCCGACGGTCCGGCGGCCTTCTGGCAGCTGCTGACCAGCGGCACCGACGCCTC
>NZ_JBYCLB010000073.1:0-1887 GCF_057473705.1 Mycobacterium sp. TH-M15
TATTGTCCCGCAACATCTTTCGCAGGCCCGGCTCATAGAATGGCACGTCACCGGCAGCCAGCTTGGCGACCTTGCCGGGGTCGATGTCGACACCGACAACCTCGTGCCCCAGTTCGGCCATCCCCGCGGCATGGGTGGCACCCAAGTAGCCCGTACCAAAAACGGTGCACCTCATACACCTGTGTGTAAGTCGCTGCGATGAGCTGACGGCATCGCTCTGCTGAGCGCAGGTCAAACGTGAGATGACGGTTTCGTGTTGCGGGGTAAAAGCGCAGGCCAGGCGGGTTCACTCAGTGAAACCAGCCGCCGTGACCCCAGTCACCAGGGCCACCGCCGAAGCCGCCACCACCAAAGCCGCCACCACCGCTTCCGTGGCCGCCACCGGGGAATCCGCCGCCGCCGTCACCCGGGCCAGGGAAACCTCCACCGCCACCGGGGCGAGGGAAACCTCCACCGCCGTCGGGATAGCCGCCGCCGGGACCCCATTGCCCCGGCCGAGGGCCACCAAAGATCGGCGGAATACCCGGAATCGGAATCGGAATCGGAACCACCGCGGGCGGCGGTGCTGGCGGCGGCGCAGCTGGGGGCGCAGGCGCGGGCGCCTCAGGAACCGGAGCAGGCGCGGGCGCCTCAGGAACCGGAGCAGGTGCCGGCGCCTCAGGAACCGGAGCAGGTGCCGGCGCCTCAGGAACCGGAGCTGGCGCCTCCGGAGCGGGTGCCGGCGCCTCCGGTGCGGGTGCTGGCGCCTTCGGTGCCGGTGCTGGCGCCTTCGGTGCCGGGGCTGGAGCCTTGGGCGCGACCGGAGCCGGTTTCGCGCTGTGGCCCGGTTCTGGCCGAGTTCCCGCCGAGGGCCGCATGCTGACCGCCAGCGCGACCAGCAGGGCGGCCGCACCCACCACAAACAGCGCGACCACGGCGCCGACTATCAGGAACAGCGGTCTGCGCCCTCCGTCCGCCTGAGCCTCGTCGGCGTCGAGGTTCTCGGCATCGGCGTACAGGCCGGTTTCCAGTTCGCTCTCGTCGGCGAGCGCGGTATAGGCGTCGCCGTCCTCGTCGGGAACGGCGCTGTAAGCCAGCGCCTGCTCGCCGGTCTCACCGTCGGTGGCGATGTCGAAATACCCGGGCGCGACGGCGTAGGGGTTGATGTAGCCGGTGCCGGGGTCTTGGGCATAGGCCAGCGCTGCGGTCGACGACGAGAACAGCGGCGCGTTGGCCGAAGCCAGCGCGGCGCCGCGGGCCAGCGCGGTCTCGGGCTCCTCGGGCGCGCTGATGATCAGCCCGGTCGCGGCCTCCAGTTGCGGCTTGAGCTTGGCGATGTCCACGTCGCCGGAGCCGACGAGGAACAGACCGTCGGGTCGGGCGTTCAGCGATTCCGCACCCGACAGCAGTGCGGCCAGATCCGCGAAAGAGTCGCGTCCGGGCGTCAACGGCCGACGGTGAACGTCGGTGATCGACCCGTCGGAGGTATTCACCACGGCCAGCGTCGCGGTGTCGGGTTCGACGAACAGCAGCCCGGTTTGGGCATGGCCGACGGCATTGCCGACGACCTGCGCCAGCGCAGCGGCGGCCATGAATGACGACACCAACATGACATTCTCGACCTTGCGAGCCGCCAGCGCGTCACGCAGCGCCGCGGCTTCGACGGGATCAGTCCAGGTCACACCGATAGAACGCACCTGGTAGCCGCTGTCGACCGCACCTTCCTGGGTACCGAGAATCGCCGATACCACCTGGTCGGCCGCGTTGATCGTCGGCGCGTCGGCGGCCGCGTCGACGTCGAAGCCGTCTTCGTCAACGGTCACGCCGTCGGCATTTTCGCCCTCCACGAGAACCATGCGAACCGACGAGGGCGCCATCGACACACCGAGTACGGTGTCCACTTCTCCT
>NZ_JBYCLB010000074.1:0-6388 GCF_057473705.1 Mycobacterium sp. TH-M15
CGTCGGTCCGGGGTGCTGCTGCTGCGCGATCCCGGTGTGCCGATCGACACCGGCGAACTGGATCTGCGCCCCGACCTGCCGTGGATCATCCGGGCCGGGCGGCACCTGGCGAAGTCCAAGCGCTACATTCCCGGGCTGGCCGTCGACGTCGACGACGACGCGGCGCTACCCGCGGCGGTGGCCGAGCAGGCGCAGGCCGGCGACGGCTGGGTGAAGCTGGTCGGCGACTGGATCGACCGCGCGGTGGGGGATCTGGCCCCGCTCTGGTCCGACGACGCGCTGGAGAAGGCCATCGACGCGGCGCACGCGCACGGGGCGCGGGTCACCGCGCACGTCTTCGGCGAGGAGGCGCTGCCCGGGCTGGTCAACGCCGGCATCGACTGCATCGAGCACGGCACCGGCATCACCGACGACGTCATCGAGTCGATGCTGGCCCACGGCACCGTGCTGGTGCCGACGCTGGTCAACGTCGCCAACTTCCCGGGAATCGCCGACTCGGCCGCGAAATACCCGATCTACGCCGCGCACATGCGGGCGCTGCACGCGAGCCACCGGGAACGGATCGGCGCCGCCCGGGAGGCCGGGGTGCCGATCTACGCCGGCACCGACGCCGGCGGGATGATCGCCCACGGCCGGATCGCCGACGAGGTGGCCGCGCTCACCGGGATCGGGATGAGCCCGACCGAGGCGCTCGGCGCGGCCTGCTGGGCTGCTCGGCGCTGGCTGGGCGCCCCGGCGCTGGGGCACGGCGCCCCGGCCGACCTGGTGTGCTTCGCGGGCGACCCGCGCACCGGCCCGGAGGTGCTCGGCGCACCGGATCTGGTGATGTTGCGCGGCCGGGTCTACTGAGCGGTGTGGCCGGGCAGTGGGCCGATCCACCGCTCGCTGCCGGCGATTCCGTCCGGGTGGGCGCGAAGGATCGCCTCGATGGCGCCGGCCAGGGCGGGGACGGCGGTGTGGGTCCGGGTGCGCGCCGACGGCAGCAGGATCAGGAATCCGGCTACAGCGGCCCGATGCCGGCCATCGGGTTCTGGGCGAACCCCCAGTCCAGCAGGGCGGCCGCCTGATCCCAGTAGGACGGCCCACCGCTCTGGATCAGCCCGTACATCATCGCCACCACCAGCCGTCGCCCGTCCCGGTCGGCGGCACCGACATAGGTCTTGCGGGCGGCGTTGGTGAAGCCGGTCTTGCCGCCGATGGCGCCCGGGTAGCGCTCCAGCAGCTCGTTGCTGTTGACGATCGGCACCTCGGCGCCGCCGGGCCCACCCGGGAACATCGCCGATCGCGCCCCGGTGATCCCGGCGAAGACCGGGTTGGCCAGCGCCGCGCGGAAAATGGCCGCCAGGTCGTGCGGGGTGGTCCAGCCGGGCCCGCCGTCGCCGTCGAGTCCGGACGGCGTGCTGGCGTGGGTGTTGGTCGCACCGACCGATTCGGCTTTGGCGTTCATCTTCGCCACCGCCTCGCCAGGGCCGCCGAGCAGCTCGGCCAGCGTGTTGGCCGCGTCGTTGCCGGAGACCAGCAGCAGCCCGTCCAGCAGCTGCCGCGCGGTGTAGCTGTGGCCTGCCTCGATGCCGGCGCAGCTGCACTCCACGTCGGCGTCGTCCGCGGTGGCGACCACGCTGGAGTCCAGGTCCACCTCGTCGAGGACGGTCAGTGCCAGCAGCACCTTGATCGTGCTGGCCGGTGGGTGTGCGGCGTATCCATCGCCCTCGGCCAGCACCTGCCCGCTGTCCAGGTCGGCGACGATCCACGACGGTGACGGCCCGGCCGGGATGGGCAGCGACCCGGGCGGCTGGGAGATGTCGGCGCCGGCGGGCTGGGGGGTGAACAGGCCGAGGGCGCTGACTGCGGTGGCGGCCGCGAAACTCGCGATGAACTTCCGCATGACCGCCCAGCCTAACGCCGGGCGCCGGTCGTGTTCAATCAAGGCATGGCGAGCCTGGCCGAGATATCCGATCGTTACGAGATCCAGCAGCTGCTGGTCGACTACTCCAGCGCCATCGACCTGGGTCGCTTCGACGACCTGGACCGGGTGTTCACCCCGGATGCCTACATCGACTATCGGGCGATGGGCGGTATCGACGGCCACTACCCGCAGGTGAAGGCGTGGCTGGCCGAGGTGCTGCCGAACTTCGCCGGCTACGCGCACATGCTCGGCCTGCCGTCGATCCAGGTCACCGGCGACACCGCCACCGCCCGGACGTTCTGCTTCAACCCGATGGTCTTCGCCGGCGAGCAGCCCACCACGATGCTGCTCGGGCTGTGGTACGACGACGAATTCGTCCGCACCCCCGATGGCTGGCGGATGAGCCGGCGGGTGGAGACCAAGTGCTTCGACCGGGCACCGGCATGATTTTCACCCGGCAACCCGGCTGTGGCACGATAGGCGACTGACACACGCGAGGCAAAACCGGGCGTGGGCAAATCCGCCCGCGTCGCCGAATTGCCGCGTGACACCTCAGGAGCGATTCATGGCTGTCAAGATCAAGCTGACCAGGCTTGGCAAGATCCGCAACCCGCAGTACCGCATCTCGGTCGCCGACGCCCGCACCCGCCGCAACGGGCGGGCCATCGAGGTCATCGGGCGCTACCACCCCAAGGAAGAGCCGAGCCTGATCGAGATCAACTCCGAGCGCGCCCAGTACTGGCTGTCGGTCGGTGCCCAGCCGACCGAACCGGTGCTCAAGCTGCTGAAGATCACCGGCGACTGGCAGAAGTTCAAGGGGCTGCCCGGCGCCGAGGGCAGGCTGAAGGTCAAGCCGGCCAAGCCGAGCAAGCTGGAGTTGTTCAACGCCGCGCTGGCCGAGGCGGAGGGTGCGCCCACCACCGAGGCGACGACGCCGAAGAAGAAGGCCAAAAAGGACGAGCCCAAGAAGGCCAGGAAGGCTGACGACGGCCCGGCCGCCGAGGCCCCGGCCGAGTCGGCGCCGGAGTCGGCCGAGTCACCGGCGGAGGCCGGACCGCGATGAGCGGTGTCGTGGTGGACGCCGTCGACCACCTGGTCCGCGGCATCGTCGACAACCCCGAAGACGTCCGGGTCGACATGGTGACCAACCGGCGCGGGCGCACGGTCGAGGTGCACGTCCACCCCGACGATCTGGGCAAGGTGATCGGCCGCGGCGGGCGCACCGCCACCGCGCTGCGCACCCTGGTCTCCGGCATCGGCGGGCGCGGCATCCGGGTCGACGTGGTGGACACCGACCAGTAGCCGACCGCCGATGGAGCGCGTGTGGAGCTGACCGTCGGGCGTGCGGTGAAGGCGCACGGGGTCACCGGTGAGATCGTCGTCGACGTTCGCACCGACGACCCCGAGCTCCGGTTTGCCCCGGGCGCCACGCTGCGTGCCAGAAGCCGCGCCGGTGCCGAACGCAGCTATGTCATCGAGACCGTCCGCCCGCACGGGGCGCGGCTGCTGCTGCGGCTGGCCGGGGTGGTGGACCGCGACGGCGCCGACGCGCTGCGCGGAGACCTGTTCCTGATCGACTCGGCGGACCTGCCGCCGATCGACGAGCCGGACACCTACTACGACCATCAACTCGAAGGCCTGCGGGTGCGCACCGTCACCGGCGCCGACGTCGGCACGGTGACCGAAGTGCTGCACACCGCCGCCGGTGAGCTGCTCGCGGTCCGCCGGGCCCAGGGCGGAGAGCTGCTGGTGCCGTTCGTGGCCGCGATCGTGACCGCGGTGTCGCTGGTCGATCGGATCGTCGAGATCGACCCGCCGGACGGTCTGCTGGATCTGCAACCATGAGAATCGACGTCATCACCATCTTCCCGGAGTATCTGGAGCCGATCCGACAGTCGTTGCCAGGCAAGGCGATCCAGTCGAACATCGTCGAGCTGAGGGTCCACGACCTGCGGGGCTGGACCCACGACGTGCACCGGTCGGTGGACGACACGCCGTACGGCGGCGGCCCCGGAATGGTGATGAGGGCTCCGGTCTGGGGCGCGGCGATCGACGAAATCTGTTCGGACGAATCGCTTCTCGTGGTGCCCACGCCGGCCGGTTCGCTGTTCGCCCAGGAGACCGCCGAACGGTGGACCGACGCGGCGCACCTGGTGTTCGCCTGCGGCCGCTACGAGGGGATAGACCAGCGGGTGGTCGACGACGCCGCCGGACGGATGCGGGTCGAGGAGGTCTCGATTGGCGACTACGTGCTGCCCGGCGGCGAGTCCGCGGCGCTGGTGATGATCGAGGCGGTGCTTCGGCTGCTCCCCGGCGTGCTGGGCAATCCGCGGTCGACGCAAGACGATTCGCACTCGCCGTGCCGGGACCGGCTGCTGGAGGCGCCGAGCTACACCCGGCCGGCCAGCTGGCGCGGTCACGACGTCCCCGAGGTGCTACTCTCCGGTGACCACGCCCGGATCGTCGCCTGGCGGCACGCCGCCGCGGTGCGACGGACCCGGGAACGTCGCCCGGAGCTACTGCCGGAACACGAGCGTCGGGACGACTAAACCCGGCCGTCCGGGAAGATGGTCTTCACCGCGCGGGTGATCGTGGCGCGCGCGGTCGCGTCGTCGGTGGGATGCAGCGACTCGATCACCACCACCCAACGGCGGTCCGGGCCCACCACCCCGGTCGACAGGTGCATCCAGTTGGCGCCGATGCAGCACATCCAGCCCTGCTTGACCGCCACCGGTTCGGCGTACAGGCCCTCCGGGATGCCGAACCGCTGCGGGTATCCGTCGATTCCGGACGGGGTGGAGCGAGCCAGGTCACCGATGATGATGTTCGCCCGATCGGCGGGCAGCCCACCGCCGCCGCTGAGCAGCATGTCGTAGTAGTGGACCAGGTCGGGAGCGGTGCTGATGGTGTTCCACCAGGCGCCGTCGTAGGGTGGCGTGGTGGTGCCCAGCCCGTAGCGGGCCACCACCCGGTTGATGATCGCGTTGCCGCCGTTGCGGTTCCAGAACTCCTGCGCGGCCCCGTCGTCGGAGGAGCGCAGCATGCTGTCCAGCAGCGCGCGGTCCTCGGCGGTCAGGCCAGCGGTGGGCTGCGACGGCAGCGCCGGCTCCGTCGTGGTCGGTTCGGCCACGCCGACCTGCTGCGGCTGCGGCGCGGCGATGGTCGGCCTGGTCGAGATGGCGTTCGGCTGGGAGTCGTTCATCAGCAGGTCGTCGGCGATGAACAGCTTGGCCACCGACGCCGTGGCGATCGTCTGGGTGTTGCCGTTGGTGACCAGCCGGCCGGTGGCCCGATCCAGCACCGCGACCGAGATGGTGGCGCCGGCGGCGGCGGCCTGCTCGGTGGCCTGCCGCATGCGCGTCTCCAGCGAATCGAACGCCACGCCCGGTTGCCCCACCGGCGCCCGCGGAGCCCCGATCGCGGTGACCACCGGAGTCAGGTCGACCACCCGGGTCGCCGGCGACGCGGCTGGCGCCGCCGCTGCGATGGGGGTCTGGAATTTCTCGTCGCGGCCGATCAGCGCCGCCGACATCAGCATCACGACGGCGAGCAGCAACACCGACGAGCGCGCGCGCATGGGCCTCCCTGACACACCTGATCCGGAACAACGACGTGGGCTCGCTGTTACTGTCGTCGGCCCGGCGACCAGGCTACCGTGCCGGTGTCCGACATTCCTAGTCACTCCGATTGTGCCTGTCGTCACGGCGTGGCGGCCCGACACGGCGGGCGATTTCACTGGCCGCGGACCGTCTGGCACAATTGAGCAGTTGTCTCGGCAGCCGGTGGCCGTTCGCCACGCCCGTACTGCCGATGAACTGCCCATGAACCCCGGCACGGATCAGCCTGAAGGACGCACCGAAAATGAACACGCTGGACTTCGTCGACAAGGCGTCGCTACGCGACGACATCCCGGCCTTCGGCCCCGGTGACACGCTGAACGTGCACGTGAAGGTGATCGAGGGTGCCAAAGAGCGCATTCAGGTGTTCAAGGGTGTGGTGCTTCGCCGACAGGGCGGTGGCATCCGCGAGACGTTCACCGTCCGCAAGGAGAGCTACGGCGTCGGCGTCGAGCGCACGTTCCCGGTGCATTCGCCCAACATCGACCACATCGACGTGGTGGTCCGCGGCGACGTTCGCCGGGCCAAGCTGTACTACCTGCGTGAGCTTCGCGGCAAGAAGGCCAAGATCAAGGAGAAGCGCTGATCTCGGTGCGCGTGGACCCGGCACCGGGCTTGTCGGCCGCGGTACGCCACCGACACCTGACTACCCTGTTCTCGTGACCGAAACCACCGATTCGCCGTCCGATCCGGGAGCCGACCCGACGCCCGCCGCGGTTGTCGCCGGTGAGCCGGCGGGCGCGCAGCCCCCGAAGACCCCGGAACCCGCCGCCGAGCAGGAACCGGAGGACGCCAAACGCTCGCTGCTGCGCGAGACCGGGGTGCTGGTCTCGATCGCTCTGGTGCTGTACTACCTGACGCTGAC
>NZ_JBYCLB010000075.1:0-2085 GCF_057473705.1 Mycobacterium sp. TH-M15
ACCGATACCGTGGAGTCGCTGGCCAACATGGGCCGTGAGGTCAAGCTCGATGATCCCGACGGGCGGGCGTTCGCCGAATGCTGGCCCTCGGGCGATCTCAAGGCCAATGAAGTCCGGGCCCTGGCCGCGGCGGTCAGATTCGAACCGGGTCACACCATGTGTGACACCTGGGACGGCCGGGATTGGCAAGGTAACCACATCCGGGTCAGCTTCGTTGCCCGCAATGCCCTCGAGGAAGGGCCCGACGGGCGCGAACACATGATCGCGCGGGGCATGAATTGGCGTGCCGAGCCCGCCGAGACACCGGCATCATCCGATCGGCTGGCCCAACAGATTCTGCACGGGATGGCCCTGCCGGGAGTGCACCGCGCGCTGTTCGATCCGCAGAGTTGGACGCTGCTGAAGTGGCTCGACGCGCCGTGCCCGTTCTACGACTGGCGCCGCATCACAGCCGACAGCCCGCGGATGCATCCCGACGACGAGGCCAGGGCTGCCGCGATGAACTCCGAGTTTGCCGCCGGCGGCTTCAGCGCCGTGCTGCGGATGCCCGCTCACGGCGGCGGGTGGGCGCCGGTCCACGTGACCGCCAACCGGGTGGAGATCGACACCGGCACGTTCGCCGGACTGGTCTCGCTGAGGCTGCCGACTCCAGCCGAACTCGCCGCAGCTGGACTGGCCGACTGACTGGACTGACCCCCGGCTGGACTGACCCCCGGCTGGACTGACCCCCGGCTGGACTGACCTCTGAGCCGGGCCCGCCCGGGCGGACGCCCGAGCCCTGCCCCATGCGCCCGCACCGACCTCGATGGTGACCACGACGTCGAGGTCTTCAACACCGCAGCCGGTCACATCGGCCTGCATCATGCGGGCCACCGCGCCGGCCCGTGCACACGATGCGTCGGACCCGGCCGGCACTCGCGCCGCGGCGGCCAGTGCAGCCAGGTCGGCCGCCGCCTGAGCGTGGTGCCGGGCGACCACAGCGGCGCCCAGGAACGCGCTGCCACCGGTGACGCTAAGCAGCACGACAACCATCGCGGCCGTGACGACGGTGACCGATCCCCGCTCGTTACTGTGGCTCGACTGCAGCCATCGCAGTGGCCGAGATGTGCAGGAGCTGAAGCAGATTCGACCTAGCTGTAACCGTCGCAACCACGAATCCACCGTCGTGGCGAAGCTGTACGCCGGCGCCACCGGGGGCGACTGCGCGGGCTGCCGCGATCGCCGACCGCTCATCACCGCGGGCCGCCAACCGGGCGGCCTCCCGTGCGGCGTCAATGCAGCAGACTTGCATTGCCAGCGCCGTGATGCCGGCCAGACAGAGCGACAGGACCGCGACCAGAGTCGCGACGCCGAACGCCGCTTCCACCGTGGCCGCGCCGGCATTGCCGGCTAGGCCTTGGTGTTCAGCGCGCGGGCGATGACGTTCGTCAGCGCCGAAACGATGGAATCGCCAGTGACGACGGCGTAGAGGACCGCCGCGAATGCCGCCGCCGCGATAGTGCCGATGGCATATTCTACGGTGGACATCCCTGACTCGTCGGCAACTACCAGCGTAAGTCGTACTGTCAATGCACGAAACATGTTGCTCTCTTTCCTTTTTCGACATGGCTTCCTCATATCAGGCCGGATTGCAGGAAGTCAGCGGCAAGGCCTGCAATCACCGGGACAACACCCAGACAGACAAATGCCGGCAGAAAGCACAGGCCCAACGGGCCGGCGATCAGCACGCCTGCCCGTTCTGCCTTGGCGGCGGCCGCATGAACCGCGTCCTGCCGGCACTGCTTAGCGAGCCCCGCCAACGCACCGGCCAATGCCACACCCGACACCGACGACCGCCGGGCCAACCGCAACAACGCGTCGATCTGCGGGTCAGCGGCGCCCATCGGCGTGGACCAGGCGACGGCCGGATCGGCGCCCAGCGCCAACAGGTCTGCTGCGCGACGCAATACCTGGGCCAACCGCGGGGGCGCCGATGGTGCGGTTGCTGCCGCGGCAGTCGACACCGCCATCCCGGCGGCCAGACAGACCGAGAGCACATCCAGGCTTGACGCCACCCCCAGTGGATCCACCCGGCCGCCGACCGCC
>NZ_JBYCLB010000076.1:0-1551 GCF_057473705.1 Mycobacterium sp. TH-M15
CTGATCTGACCACAACGCGGCCAAAGACACCCGGCTACGCAAGCTCCGCCGGGTAGCTGTCGCCTGCCCACTCACCCTGGGGATTTTCCGGTCAGGTGGCTGCCCGCTGAGCAGCGCCGGGGATCACCGCGCGCTGGCGAATTCCCGGCAGTCACCCGGCCTCCGAGCCCCTGGTCCGTCCAACCAGGAACTGCGGCTCGGGGGCCGCTCCATATCCGGCGGACGGCTGAAGCGTCGACGCTTAGCCGATGAACCGCTTCAGCCGGGCCGACAGGTGCGGCACCAGCCCGCCGTCGGCGTCGACTCGCTCCTCGACGTAGGCCAGATCGCCGTCCTCGACGATGCCGTACAGCCGTTTGGCGCCGCCGACCAGCATCCCGGACCTGCTGCGGGCCAGCGCGTCGGTGACCAACTCCCACGACGAGGCGCTGCGCGGATGCCCGTAAAACAACTCGACGTAGCCGGACGAGTGCGCCAGCAGCAGCTCGATCGCGTGTGATTCGTCGGCGGGATCGTCGGGGTCACTGACGAACCGCCAGAACCCGGTCTCCCGCAAGCTCGGCTGGTGATACTCGCCGGCGTCGGTCAACCGCCAGGACCGGGCCTCCCAGTTCAGGTAGTCGCCGCCGTCGTGGGAGACCACGATCTGCTGGCCGAACCGGTAGTCGCCGTGCGAGTCGCGGCCCTCGCCCTCACCTCGCCAGACGCCGACCAGCGGCAGCAGCGCCAGCAGGTCGTGGTGCAGGTCGGCGCCCTCGCGCAGGTTGGCGGTGTCGGCGGGCAGCGGGAGGTCGGCCGCGGTCGGGAAGACCGGAATGTTGCGGGCGGCGGTGGTTTTGGCCCGTTCGGCGGCCGCGGCTATCGCGCGGTCGGCGGAGCCGGGTTCGACCGAACCACCGGTTGCATCGTCGCCGGCGGTGCCGATACGCCGCTGCTCGGCATCGCTGCGCTCTGCATCGTCGCCGGCGGGTGTCACCACTCGTCGGTGATCGTCCGGTACAGCGAGTACAGCGCGAACCAGGTGATGACGACGACGGCCGCCACGAGCAGGATCTCGAAGAACAGCACCACGGCGACGAGTTTATCGCCGATCGCCAGTGCGGCGCAGCCGGGTGCAGCGGGTCGGCGCCATCGGTTGAGCGCCGATCGCCAGTGCGGCGCAGCCGGGTGCAGCGGGTCGGCGCACTCGGCACAGCCGAGTGCGGCCGGCTAGCCGACTCTGACGTCGACTTCGTGGATGCCGGCGCCTGACGGCGTCACCGACGCGTGGCCGTTTCCGGCCGAGGACAGTGCCCGCACCGTCCACGATCCCGGTAGGACATCGGAGCGGGCCATGACGGGGATCCTTTCCGTTACTTCGCTGGAGCTGCTGCGGTCAGGCCGGTGTCGCCCGCAGCCGCGCGACCAGCGGGTAGAGCTGACAACCCAGGCAGACGCCGAAGGCCGCGTTGAGGAAGGCCGCCACCAGGGCGAAGGCCGTTGCGATCACCCCCACCAGCGGGACGGTGACGAAGCCGATCACCCCGACGACGGCGAAGAACAGCCCGACCA
>NZ_JBYCLB010000077.1:0-4570 GCF_057473705.1 Mycobacterium sp. TH-M15
GACATCTTCTGGCTCTCCAACGGCTATCTGCCCGACTTCGCCGACAGCGGCCGACTGCTGGACGTCGGTGCGGCGTCACCCGATTGGGAGGCACCGGTCGTCGACCAGTTCACCCGCGACGGCGTGCTCTGGGCGGTGCCGCAGCTGACCGACGCCGGCATCGCGGTGTACTACAACGCGGACCTGCTCGCCGCCGCGGGCGTCGGCCCGGCGAGCCTGGCGGCGCTGAACTGGAATCCGGATGGCCCGGACACGCTTCGCCCGCTGCTGGCCCGGCTCACCGTCGACGCCGACGGACACCGCGCGGACGCTCCGGGGTTCGACGCACGCCGGGTCCGGCAATGGGGGTACAACGCCGGCAACGACCCGCAGGGCATCTACCTGAACTACATCGGGTCGGCGGGCGGGGTGTTCCAGCGCGAGGGCCGGTTCGCGTTCGACAATCCGCCAGCGATCGGCGCATTCGAGTACCTGGTGGCACTGATCAACCACGACCACGTCGCGCCGCCGGCCGGGGCGACCAACGACAACAGCGACTTCTCCCGCAACCAGTTCCTGGCCGGCAAGATGGCGCTCTTCCAGTCGGGCACCTACAACCTGGCCGCGGTCGCCGAACAGGCCGGCTTCCGCTGGGGGGTGGCGATGCTGCCGGCCGGTCCCGCGGGCCGGGTCAGCGTCACCAACGGCATCGCCGCCGCCGGAAACGCCGCCACCGCGCACCCCGACGCGGTGCGCGCGGTGCTGTCCTGGATGGGCAGTGCGCCGGGCAACGCGTACCTGGGCCGGCGGGGCAGCGCCATCCCGGCGAACCGGGCCGCGCAGCGCGCCTACTTCGACCACTGGCGCGCCAGGCATGTCGATGTCAGCCCGTTCTTCGCGGTGCTGGGCGGCCCACGCATCCCGGCGCCGGGCGGGGCCGGCTTCCCGGCCGGCGACCAGGCGCTCAAACCGTTCTTCGACGAGATGTTCCTGGGCCGAACCGATGTCGCCGACACCCTGCGCCGGGCCGAGGCGGCGGCCAACGACGCCGCGCAGCGCTAACCGTCCGCGCCGGCGCCCCGGTGCTGCAACTCGGCGACGACGCGGTCCAGAAACGCGTCGACCTGGTCCTCGTCGTAGCCGCGTCTGCCGATCTTCGGCTTGCCGAAGGCCACGTTGCGCACCTCCTCGGGCGTGAGCCGGTCGGGCGGCCGGGGTTCCGACGACACCGGCGCCGGCGAGACCCGGGTCCGTTGCGGCCGAGTCTGTTTCGGCCGGGTCCGCCGGGGCCGGCTGGGCTTGGTCGGCCCACCGCCGGTGTGGTCGAGCGGCGGCGCCTCGTAGCGGCTCGCTCCCCCCGGCTGGGGCTTTCGCTCTCCGAACAGCGGCATCGCACTCCCCTGGTCGCGGTATGCAGTTGACAGCCGTATCGGGTCGGTCACCGGCTGGTGGGCAACACGGTCAGCTCGAGCGCCAGCGCCGCCCCGCAGACCACGCCGATGATCGCCAGCGCCACCCAGTCGGCGAGCTTCGGCCGGGACGGTGCCGCGGAGATCTGGCCGATGCCGCCGCGGGCGGTGATCGCATCGCCCATCTCGTCCGCGCGACGCAGGGTCACCGTGATCGCCGCGGCGACCAGGTCGATCACGTCGACCGCGCCCTGACGCAGCCGACTTCTGCCGTGCAGCCGCTGCCTGGGCCGCAGCCGCCGGGCGGCGTAGAGCACCCGGAACTCGTCGATCAGCATCGGGAACGCCCGCAGCGCCAACGCCAAAGCGACCGCCCACTCGTCGACCGGAATCCGCAGCAGCCGCAGTGGCCGTCCCAGAGTCGCTACTGCGGGCGCGATTTCGGCGACATTGGTAGTCCATGACACCATCGCCCCCAGGCCCAGCAGCACCACCGACAGGGTGGTGATGCGCAGGAACTTCAGCAGTCCGCCCAGCCCGACACCGACTGAGCCGAACTGGACCACCGGCGCACCGGCCGCCAGCGCCGCGGTGAAGCCACCGATGCCCATCAGCACCCACAGCCAGCCGGGCACCGACGGCAACGCACCGCGCGGAATGCGCGCGGTCCGCACGGCGATCAGCACCAGCAGCGCCACCAGGCCGATTGAGGCCCAGCCCGGATAGAAGGTCAACAGCACCGAGATCGCGAAAACGGCGATGAGTTTGGTACCCGCCCACAGCCGGTGCACCGCGGAGTCGCCCGGGACCGGGCGCAGCAGCACCACCGGCCGCGCCGGGCGGCGGGCCGGGGTCGACGGAGCGGACTCGCTCATGAGGCGCCCCCGGTCACCGCTGGTTCGTCGACCAGCGCGCCGTCCCGCAGGTGCAGGGTCCGTGGACACAACGACTCGAGCCCGGCGAAGTCATGCGAGATGACCACGACGGTCAACCCGGTGTCTCGACGCAGGTGCTCCAGCAGCCGGAGCAGCCCGCGCTGACTGGCGGCGTCCAGGCCGGCGAGCGGCTCGTCGAGGATCAGCGCCCGGGGTGAGCGGGCCAGCAGGCCGGCCAGCACCACCCGCCGCATCTGGCCGCCGCTGAGCTGGTCGATCCGTCGTCGGGCCAGTGCCGGATCCAGGCCGACGAGCGACAGGGCATGCGCGACCCGGTGCTGGTCGCGCTCCGGGAAGCCGCCTGCCGTGGCCACCTCGAGCCCGACGTGGCTGCGCATCAATTGCAGGCGGGCCGCTTGAAACGACAGCGCCACCGCGCCCACCTGTTCGGCGGCCGGGCGACCTCCGAGCAGACATGTTCCGGCGGTCGGGACCGTCAGCCCGGCCATGATCCAGGCCAGGGTCGACTTGCCGGAGCCGTTGCCGCCGTGGATCAGCAGCCCGTCACCCTCGGCCACGGTGAAGCTGATGTCTTGCAGGGCGATGTTGGCCCACGGGGTGCCGCTGCCGTACTCGTGACCCACCCCGCGCAGGTCGAACACCGGGGGCAGCGCCGGCCGCGCGGCGGCGACGGCGGGTCCGCTCACCGGAACCGCGGCCGTCTGCACCATCTCAGTGTTGTCCCCGGAGCTGCTCAAGTCGATTCTGCGGTCGGCGGAGTCGGCCTCGGCGACGTAGTGGGTGATGTGCACCAGCGACGTCCGGTGCCGCTCGGTGAGCCCGGAGAGCACCCGCAGCAGCACCTCCCGGCCCACCGGGTCCACCATCGAGGTGACTTCGTCGGCGATCAGCAGCGCCGGCTCCCGGGCCAGTGCCGCGGCCACCGCCAGCCGCTGCAGCTCACCGCCGGAGAGCCCGCCGGTGTCGCGTTCGGCGAAACCGGCCAGACCGACCTCGCCGAGCAGCCCGTCGACGTCGGTGACGGTGCCCGGCGGCAGCCCCCACACCACGTCGTCGGCGACCCGGGTGCCGAGTACCTGGCTCTCCGGGTGCTGGAGCACGACGGCGGTGCCACCCGGTTCGCCCAGGCCGACGGCGCCGGGCCGGTGGACGATCCCCCCGGTCGGTTCGCGGCCGGCCAGAATCAGCATCAACGTTGTCTTCCCGGAGCCGTTGGCGCCGGTGATCGCCAGGTGCTCACCGGGGTGCACCTCCAGGCTGACCGGGCCCAGGGCGTCGTGTTCGGTCTCCGGGTAGCGGAACCGCACCTGGTCCAGCAGCACTGGGACCGGCGCGATCGGCGCGCCCTCGCTCGGGGTGTCCAGCTTGTGCACGTCGGGAACACCGTGCAGCCGGGTCAGCACCCGCGACAACGCCCACCAGCCGATCAGCGAGACACCCACGACCGTCAGCACGATGTCCGCGAGCACCAGCAGCTGCCAGTACTGCAGCGCCAGCCCGACCACGTTGCGCACCTGCTCAGCGGTGACCCGCAGATTGTCGGCCAGCTTCACCAGCGCCGGCAGCGCCTCCGGCTGCCCGGTCGCCGTCCTGGCCCGGTCGACGGCGGATGCGGCCCCTTCGAGGAACTTCGCGGTTCCGTCGGCGTTGGCGCTGATCGCCTCGAAGGTCAGGTGCCGCAGCCGGGAGAGCACGGTCAGCACCAGCACCGCCGCGCCGCCCAGCGCCACCCCGGCCACCAGCGAGGCCGCGACCACGGCCGGCAGTCCTCGACGCCAACGTTTGATCACCCCGGTCAGCCCACCGACATAGGCACAGTTGATCACCGCCATGACTCCGCCCACCCCGGCGATCAGGAACGCGATGGTCCCGGCCGCCACCGTCGCGGTGATCAGCACCCGAATCCGGTAGCGGTAGGCCACCAGCCCCATCGGCACGGTGCCCAACACCGCCAGCCCGCCGGCGAACGGCAGGATCGCCGAGATGATCGCCGTCGCGGCGCACAACGCGGCCATCACCGATGCCTGCGCCATCTGGCCCGAGTTCAATGACCGGGCCGGCGCGGCCGGGCTCACCGGCGCGGTTGCGATCATTGGACCGATTCTGCCAGCCGACGGCGCCGGCTCCGGCCACTGCCGCCCGGGTGATCGGCCCGCGTGCCCGATTGATGTGGTTAGCAAGTCTATGTAACAATGCCGGCATGGTTTCCCGCCCTGACCCGGCCGGCACCCGGCCGCGGGCCAGCCTGGGAGCCGATCTCTTGAGTGTGGTCGCGCGGCTCAACCG
>NZ_JBYCLB010000078.1:0-3389 GCF_057473705.1 Mycobacterium sp. TH-M15
CTGACTCCTCAGCAGAAGGCCTGGCTCAGGCTGGTCCATCCGATCGCCGTCGTCGAGGGGTTCGCGCTGCTCTCGGTTCCCAGCAGCTTCGTCCAGAACGAGATCGAACGTCACCTGCGCGGCCACATCACCGACGCACTCGGCCGGCGCCTCCGTCAGCCGATCGAGCTGGGGGTTCGCATCGCGGCCACCCCTGACAACGCGGAGTCGGCGGCGGCAGCGGAGACCAGCCGAACCCTCGACCACGACGACGAGGAAGACCTGGAAGCGGACGGCATCCTCACTGAGAGCCAGACCGAGTGGCCGTCGTACTTCAGCGAGCGCCCCAGCGACGAGTCGGCGGTGGCCGACGGGGCCAGCCTCAACCGCCGGTACACCTTCGACACGTTCGTCATCGGCGCGTCGAACCGGTTCGCGCACGCCGCAACCCTGGCCATCGCCGAAGCGCCCGCCCGCGCCTACAACCCGCTGTTCATCTGGGGCGAGTCGGGCCTGGGCAAGACCCACCTGCTGCACGCGGCCGGAAATTACACCCAACGCCTCTTCCCCGGCATGCGGGTCAAGTACGTCTCCACCGAAGAGTTCACCAACGACTTCATCAACTCGCTGCGCGACGACCGCAAGGTGGCGTTCAAACGCAGCTACCGCGATATCGACGTGCTGCTGGTCGACGACATCCAGTTCATCGAGGGTAAGGAGGGTATCCAGGAGGAGTTCTTCCACACCTTCAACACCTTGCACAACGCCAACAAACAGATCGTCATCTCCTCGGATCGGCCACCCAAACAGCTGGCCACCCTGGAAGAACGGCTGCGCACCCGGTTCGAATGGGGCCTGATCACCGATGTCCAGCCACCGGACCTGGAGACGCGCATCGCCATCCTGCGCAAGAAGGCCCAGGTTGAGCGGCTCGACGTCCCCGACGCCGTCCTCGAACTGATCGCCGCCAGCATCGAACGCAACATCCGCGAACTCGAAGGCGCACTGATCCGGGTCACCGCGTTCGCCTCGCTGAACAAGACCCCGATCGACCGGTCTCTCGCCGAGATCGTGCTCCGCGACCTGGTCGCCGATGTCGGCACCATGCAGATCAGCGCGGCGACCATCATGGCCGCCATCGCCGACTATTTCGACACCACCGTCGAGGACCTGCGCGGCCCTGGCAAGACTCGCCCGCTCGCGCAGTCCCGCCAGATCGCGATGTATCTCTGCCGGGAACTCACCGACCTCTCACTGCCCAAGATCGGCCAGGCCTTCGGCCGCGACCACACCACGGTGATGTACGCCGAGCGCAAGATCCGCGCCGAGATGGCCGAACGCCGCGAAGTCTTCGATCACGTCAAAGAGCTCACCACGCGCATCCGGCAGCGGGCCAAGCGCTGAACCGGCCCCAGCCGCCCCAGCCGCCCCAGCCGGGTCCCCCGCACGACCAAAAAACTTCCCCACCGTTCACACCACCCGTCACAGGCCAGATCTGTGGACACCGTTGTGCATTACCTGTCGAGTCCCCGACGGTAACCGGTCCGACCGTCCACACCGGCTGGTTCATCCGCAACCACCGGTCTCCGCTCCCCCGCTTCGTCCACCGCCGATGCCCAGCTCCGCACCTCGCCCACCAGCGTCGACGACCGCTGATACCCAGTACGCACAGGACCTATTACTGATACTGGTATCTATCTCCAGATCCTTCTTCGAAGAAAGGCACGTGGGATAACCCCATCGGCGTCTGTGCACACCCGGCTATCCGCCCGACACCGGGTTCGTTGACGGTGCTGGCGTTCGGCTTTCAAGAACGACGCAGAAGTTCTACGGTGGGTTTCCGATCGTCGCGACGTTTCCGCCGGGGCGAGGCACGGCGCAGGCGGCCGCGGCATCGACGGGTAGCCGCTTGAGAGAGCTCGACACGAGGCGTGAGAGGACACCATGGACCCGGCGGGGATGAAGGTTTTCACCGAGTTGAAGTTTCGGCTAGACCGGGACGACTTTGCCGACGCCGTGGCCTGGGTGGCCAAGAATCTGCCCGCCCGCCCGACCGTGCCGGTGCTAGCCGGTGTGTTGTTGACCGGTTCGGATACCGGGCTCACCGTCTCGGGATTCGATTACGAGGTCTCCGCCGAAGTACGGATCGCCGCGGAGGTTTCGGCGCCGGGCAGCGTGTTGGTCTCCGGCCGGCTGCTCTCCGACATCACCCGAGCCCTTCCGGCCAAACCGGTGGAGGTCACCGTCGAAGCCACCCGGGTCATGCTGTCCTGCGGAAACGCCAAGTTCTCGTTGCCGACGATGGCGGTGGAGGACTACCCGACACTGCCGACGCTGCCCGAGGAGACCGGGGCGATGTCGGCCGAACTCTTCGCCGAGGCGATCGGCCAGGTCGCGGTCGCGGCCGGACGGGACGACACGCTGCCGATGCTGACCGGTATCCGGGTTGAAATATCGGGCGACACAGTGGTTTTGGCTGCCACCGATCGGTTTCGGCTGGCGGTCCGGGAGCTCACCTGGTCGGCGCCGGCGGGAACGGAAGCGGCGGTGCTGGTGCCGGCCAAAACGCTGGCCGAGACGGCCAAGGCCGGGGTCGACGCCGACAAGGTGCACCTGGCGCTGGGCGCCGGCTCGGCGGTGGGTCGGGAGGGGTTGTTGGGGATCTCCAGCGCCGGCAAACGCAGCACCACCCGGTTGCTGGACGCCGAGTTTCCGAAGTTCCGGCAGTTACTGCCCGAAGAGCACAACACGGTCGTGATCGTCGGGGTGGCCGAGCTGACCGAGGCGATCAAGAGGGTCGCGCTGGTCGCCGAGCGGGGCGCCCAGGTCCGGATGGAGCTCATGGACGGCACGCTGCGGCTGTCGGCCGGTGCCGACGACGTCGGCCGGGCCGAGGAGGACCTGCCGATCCAGTTCGCCGGCGAGCCGCTGACCATCGCCTTTAATCCGACGTATCTCACCGACGGGCTGGGGTCGTTGCGCACGGGCCGGGTTTGGTTGGGCTTCACCGACCCGAAGAAACCGGCCGTGCTGCGGCCCGCGCCGGACGACGCGCAATCTCCGTCCGGTAGCGGACCGTTCCCGGCCGCAGCGTCCGATTACGTCTACCTGTTGATGCCGGTGCGCCTGCCCGGCTGACCGACCGGAGGGGTGGATCGCTAGCCGTGTATGTCCGCCACTTAGGGTTGCGCGATTTCCGATCCTGGGCGCAAGTCGACCTCGACTTCGCGCCGGGGGCGACGGTTCTGGTGGGCCCGAACGGGTACGGGAAGACCAACCTGGTCGAAGCGCTGTGGTACTCGGCCACCCTGGGCTCGCACCGGGTGGCCAGCGATGCGCCGCTGATCAGGTCGGGGGCGACTCGGTCGTTGATCTCGACGATCGTCGTCTACGAGGGCCGCGAGCTGGCG
>NZ_JBYCLB010000079.1:0-3445 GCF_057473705.1 Mycobacterium sp. TH-M15
CCGCGTCGGCCAGCGTCCGCACCGCCGCGGCGATGACCGCCGCCACCTGCGGGTCGGGGTCGACGTAGCCCAGCGTCGCCGAGTACGCGACGTCCAACCCGGCCACGTCACGGCGCAGTTCGCCGCGATAGGTGGTCAGGGCCGGTGGCAGCGAGGTCGGGTCGCGGTAGTCGGGCAGCACGATGATGTCCATCAGCAGCGCGGCGTCCTCGACGGTGCGGGTGATCGGGCCGGCGTGCGCCAGCGGGCCGAACGGGCTGATCGGGTACATCGGCACCCGGCCGTGCGTCGGTTTGAAGCCGACCACCCCGCAGAAGCTGGCCGGGATGCGGATGCTGCCGCCACCGTCGGTACCCAGCGCCAGCGGCGCCATCCCGGCCGCCACCGCCGCGGCGCTGCCGCCGGAGGAGCCGCCCGCGGTGCGGGTGGTATCGACCGGGTTGCGGGTGACCCCGCTCAGCGCGCTGTCGGTGACCGCCTTCCAGGCGAACTCCGGGGTGGTGGTCTTGCCGAGGATGACCATGCCGTCGGTGCGGATCTTGCCCACCGCCGGGCTGTCGTCGGGCCACGGCCCGGCGGCGTCGGTGAGCAGTGAACCGCGCAGGGTGGGCCAGCCGGCGGTGTGGAAGACGTCCTTGATCGCCACCGGGACGCCGTCGAACAGTCCCCGGGTGTACTTGCCGCCCCAGCGGGCTTCGGATTTACGCGCCTGGGCGAGTGCGGCTTCCTCGTCGACCAGGCAGAACGCGTTCACCTCGCGATCCCGGGTGGCGATGGCGGACAGCGCCGCCGCGGTCGCCTCGACGGGTGAGAGCTCACCCGAGGTGTAGGCGGCGACCAATTGCAGGGCGGTCAGGTCGGTGGGTTCGGTCATCAGCGTGGCTCCCCGGTCCCGGCGGGTGCGAATGCGCGCCGCTTGTCGACGACGTTGTGCAGCGGCTGACCGGACGCGTAGCGCCGGAGGTTGTCGATGAACTGCTGCTGCAGCGACTCCCGCCAGCCGTGCACGTCGCCGCTGTTGTGCGGGGTCAGCCGAACCATGGGCAGGGTCCACAGCGGATGGTCGGGCGGCGGCGGCTCGGGGTCGGTGACGTCGAGCGCCGCGCCGGCGATCCGCCCGTCCCGCAGCGCCGCGACCAAGGCGTCGGTCACCACCAACGGGCCGCGGCCGACGTTGATCAGGCGGGCCCGGGCGGGCATCGCGGCGAGGGCTTCGGCGTCGATCAGCCCGCGGGTCTCCGGCGTCAACGGCGCGGCCAACACCACGTAGTCGGCATCGGCGACGGCAGCGGGCAGGTCGGTGGTGATCTCTCCGAAGTCGGCGTCGTGCCGTACCGTGCGGCCGACTCCGCGGACGGTCATCCCGGCTGCCCGCAGCAGCCGGGCGACGGCGCGCCCGACCGGACCCGGGCCGACGACGGTGACCGACGCCCCGGCGATCGGCTCGGTGCTGAAGTGTTGCCAGCGTCGCGCGCGCTGCGCATCCCGGGACCGGTCGAAGTCCTTGGCGAAGGCCAGTATCTGGCCCAGCACGTACTCGGCGATGGGGGCTTCGAAGATGTCGCGCGAGTTGGTGACCACCACGTCGCTGTCGACCAGTTCGTCGAAGAGCGCAGCGTCGACCCCGGTCGCGGCGACCTGCACCCACCGCAGTGAGTCGGCGGCCGGCCATACCGAGCGCAGCGCGGCGACGGCGAAGTCGTAGATGAAGAGCACGTCCGCACCGGGAAGCGCCTCGGCCAGCCGCGCCGAGGGAACCATCCTCAGCTCCGCCTCGCCATCGAGCGAGCGGAGCTGGGTGGGAATCGACTCACCGTGCTGCACGACGACCACCGGATGCGCGCCCACATTGACACGGTAAGACGTATCGTATGATTGTCAACAATCCAGGGTCGGCCTGGAGTGGTGCGTGAACGTGTGGGGCCACCCATGGATGTGTCGTCGCTGCCGGAGTTCGACGAGCCGGTGGAGCAGCGTGGCATCGGCATCATCGCCCCGTTCGACCTGGCCCTCGAGCGCGAGCTGTGGCGGTGGATCCCGGCCGAGGTCACCCTGCACCTGGCCCGCACCCGCTACGAGCCGGTCCCGGTCAGCCTGGCGATGGCCGAACTGGTCTCCAACCCCAGCCATCTGGCCGCCGCCACCCGCGACGTCCTGCACGTGGAGCCGGAGGTGGTGGCCTACCTCTGCTCCTCCGGCAGCTTCATCCACGGCGTCGAGTACGAGAAAACGCTGGTCGCCGCGATCGAGGCGGCGGGGGCGCCGGCGGCGGTCACCACCTCCGGAGCCCTGGCCGAAGCGCTGCGGGCGCTGGAGGTCTCCCGGATCTGTGTCATCACCCCCTACGACGAGGAGCTCACCAGGTTGCTGGGGGCGTTTCTGAATCAGCTGGGGGTCACCGTGCTGCGCGCCGACTACCTGGGCTTGGGCGGCGGCATCTGGAAGGTGAACTACCGCACCGTGGCCGAGCGGATCGTCGCGGCGAACGTCCCCGAAGCGCAGGCCATCTTCGTCAGCTGTACCAACCTGCGGACCTACGACATCATCGCCCCGCTCGAGCGGATGCTCGACAAGCCGATCCTGACCGCGAACCAGCTCACGATGTGGGCCTGCCTGGGGCGGATGGGGCTGCCGATGATGGGACCGGGACGCTGGCTGCGGGACGTCTTCACCGGAGTGCACCGATGACCCGGCCGACGGTCGGCTTCATCTATCCGGATCACGCCGCTGAGTCCGACTATCCGATCGCGGCCGGCCTGCTTGGGGTGGAGCTGCCGGTCGCGCACATCTACGGCATCGACCTGCACGCGGTACCGGAGCTGATGGATCTGGGCAGCCCGGCCAAGCTCGCCGAGGGAGCGTCGCAGTTGGCGTCGCGTCATCCGGCCGCGGTGGTGTGGGCCTGCACATCGGGCAGCTTCGTGTTCGGGCCCGAGGGCGCCGCCGACCAGGTGAACCGCCTGGCGGCGTTCGCCGGGGTGCCGGCGTCGAGCACGTCGTTCGCGTTCGTGCACGCGCTGGCCGAACTCGGGTGCTCCCGGGTTGCGGTGGCGGCCAGCTATCCGCATGACATCGCCGAGTTGTTCGTCGCCTTCCTGGCCGCCCACGGCGTCGAGACCGCGGGGCTGGGAAGCGCCGGCATCGACACCGCCGCCGAAGTGGGGCGGCTCGGCCCGGAACAGGTGCTGTCGCTGGCACTGCAGAACGACACCTCGGCGGCCCAGGCGCTGCTGATCCCCGACACCGCCATGCACACCGTGGCCCAGGTCGACGCCCTGGAGCAGCGGCTCGGCAAGCCGGTGCTGACCGCCAACGCGGTGAGCGTGTGGGAGGGTTTACGCATTGCCGGGCTGACGCGGCAGGTGACCGGGCTGGGCGCGCTGTTCGCCCGCGACGCGGAGAAGGCAGGTGGTGGCCGGCGATGACGGCCTCGCAGAGCACGGCG
>NZ_JBYCLB010000080.1:0-4605 GCF_057473705.1 Mycobacterium sp. TH-M15
AGGAGGATCCCTGATGTCCGGTGCGGGCACCGAGCCGCCGCGCGTCGCGCTGCTGTCCACCTCCGACACCGACCTGCTGTCGGCGCGGGCCAGCGGCGCGGCGTACCTGCTGGGCAACCCGGGACGCCAACCGATCGGCGCGGCGCCCGAGGATGTCCGCGTCGTGGTGCTGCGCTGGCTCGGCTCGTCGGCGGAGATCACCGAGGAACTCGCCGTGCTGCGGGGCAGCGGGATTCCACTGGTCGTGCTCGGTGGGGAACGCGCGCCGAACGCCGAGCTGATGCAGCACTCGACCGTGCCGATCGGGCTGGCCGCCCAGGCACACGCCTACCTCGCCGAGGGCGGGCCGGCGAATCTGGCCCAGCTGCACGCCTTCCTGTGCGACACGGTGCTGCTGACCGGTGCCGGCTTCGAGCAACCGGTCAGCATCCCGGAGTGGGGTTACGCGCACCGCGCCGAGCCGGCGCCGGCCGTTCGCGACCGGCTGCGGATCGGTGTGCTGTACTACCGGGCCCACGAGGTGAGCGGAAACGCGGCGTTCGCCCACGCGCTCGCCGACGCGATCGACGCGACCGGCGACGCTCTCGGGGTACCGATCTTCGCGGCGTCGCTGCGCAGCGCCCCCGACGACCTCTTCGCCGCGCTCGCCTCCTGCGACGCCGTCGCGGTGAGCGTGCAGGCGGCCGGCGGCACGCACCCGGCGTCGGCCGGGGCCGGTGCCGACGACGGGGCGTGGAACATCGAGCGGATCGCCGGGCTGGACGTGCCGGTCCTGCAGGCGCTGTCGCTGACCTCGTCGCGGGCGGAGTGGGAACGCAGCGACGACGGGGTGACACCGCTGGACTCGGCGAACCAGATCGTGATCCCGGAGTTCGATGGCCGGATCATCACCGTCCCGTTCTCCTTCAAGGAGATCGACCCCGACGGGCTGCCGCACTACGTCGCCGACGCCGAGCGTTGCGCCCGGGTGGCCCGCATCGCCGTCAACCACGCCAGGCTTCGGCGAATCCCCAACGCCGAGAAGAAGATCGCGCTGGTGCTCTCGGCGTATCCGACCAAACACTCCCGGGTCGGAAACGCCGTCGGCCTGGACACCCCGGTCTCGGCGGTGCGGCTGCTGCGCCGGCTGGCGGCCGAGGGCTACGACATCGGCGACGGGTTCGGGGTGTTGGACGCCGACGAAGCGGACGACGAGACCCGCGCCGGGGATCGGCTGATCCATGCCCTCATCGACGCCGGCGGCCAGGACGAGCAGTGGCTGACCGGCGCGCAGCTCACCGATGCGCAGGTGCGGATCACCGCGGCGCAGTACGCGGCCTGGACCGCCGAGATCCCCGACGCCTTGCGCGACGCGATGACGCGGGCCTGGGGCGCGCCGCCCGGCGGCCTGTTCGTCAACGACGCCGGTGAGATCGTGCTGGCCGCACTGCGATCCGGCAACGTGGTGCTGATGGTCCAGCCGCCGCGCGGCTTCGGCGAGAACCCGGTGGCGATCTACCACGATCCGGATCTGCCGGTCAGCCATCACTACCTGGCCGCCTACCGCTGGCTGGAGCACGGCTTCGGTGCGCACGCGGTGGTGCATCTGGGCAAGCACGGTTCGCTGGAGTGGCTGCCGGGGAAGAACGCCGCGCTGTCGGCGGCCTGCGCACCGGACGCGACGATCGGGCACCTGCCGCTGGTCTACCCGTTCCTGGTCAACGATCCCGGCGAGGGCGCCCAGGCCAAACGGCGGGCGCACGCGACCATCGTCGACCACCTGGTGCCGCCGATGGCCCGGGCGGAGAGCTACGGCGACATCGCCCGACTGGAGCAGCTGCTCGACGAGCACGCCAACATCGCCTCGATGGACCCGGCGAAGCTGCCGGCTGTGCGCGGCGAGATCTGGAGCCTGATGCGGGCCGCCGAGATGCACCGTGACCTGGGGTTGGCCGATGACCCCGACGGCCCTGCCGCCGAGGAGTTCGACGACTTCCTGCTGCACGTCGACGGCTGGCTCTGCGAGATCAAGGACGCCCAGATCCGCGACGGGCTGCACGTGCTGGGTGCCGCCCCCGAGGGGCCGGTGCGGGTGAATCTGGTGCTGGCGATCCTGCGCGCCGCGCAGGTGTGGGGCGGCGCCGACCACGCGGTGCCCGGGCTGCGGGCCGCGCTGGGCCTGCAAGACGGCGCCCCACACGCCGCGGTCGACGAGATCGAGCGTCGAGCCCGGACACTCGTCGAGGCGATGGAGGCGGCCGGATGGGACGCCGCGGCAGTCGATCGCCTGCACCCGGACCCGCAGGTCCGCCGGGTGCTGCGGTTCGCCGCCGCCGAGGTGGTGCCCCGGCTGGCCGGCACCGCCGGCGAACTCGACGCGGTGATGCACGCCCTGGCCGGCGGCTTCGTCCGGCCCGGCCCGAGCGGGTCGCCGCTGCGCGGGCTGGTCAACGTGCTGCCCACCGGGCGCAACTTCTACACCGTCGACCCGCGCGCGGTGCCGTCGCGGCTGGCCTGGCAGACCGGCCAGGCGATGGCCGACTCGCTGGTGGCGCGCTACCTGGACGAGACCGGCGACTACCCGGAGTCGGTCGGGCTCTCGGTGTGGGGCACCTCGGCGATGCGCACCTCCGGCGACGACATCGCCGAGGTGCTGGCGCTGCTCGGGGTGCGCCCGGAGTGGGACGACGCCTCGCGGCGGGTGTCTCGGCTCGAGGTGATCCCGCTCGCCGAGCTGGGCCGGCCGCGGATCGACGTCACGGTGCGTATCTCCGGATTCTTCCGCGACGCGTTCCCGCATGTGGTGACGCTGCTCGACGACGCGGTGCGCATGGTGGCCGCGCTCGACGAACCCGACGAGCAGAACTTCGTCGCCGCCCACACCCGGGCCGACCTGGCCGCCCACGGCGACGAACGCCGCGCCACCACCCGGGTGTTCGGCTCGGCGCCCGGGAGCTACGGGGCCGGGATTCTGCCGGTGGTGGAGGCCGGCACCTGGCGCGACGACAACGACCTGGCCGAGGTCTACACCGCGTGGGGTGGTTTCGCCTACGGCCGCGGGTTGGACGGTGCCGCCGCGGCAGCTGACATGCGCACCAACTACGCGCGAATCAAGGTGGCCGCCAAGAACATCGACAGCCGCGAACACGACATCGTCGACAGCGACGACTACTTCCAGTACCACGGCGGCATGGTGGCCACCGTCCGCGCGCTGACCGGGTCGGACCCGCGGGCCTACGTCGGTGACTCGACCGCACCCGACGCGGTGCGCACCAGGACCCTGGCCGAGGAGACCGCGCGGGTGTTCCGGGCGCGGGTGGTCAACCCGCGCTGGATCGCCGCCATGCGCCGGCACGGCTACAAGGGCGCCTTCGAACTCTCGGCCACCGTCGACTACCTGTTCGGCTTCGACGCGACCGCCGGGGTGGTGCACGACTGGATGTACGAGCGGCTCGCCCACGAGTACGTGCTGGACCCGACCACCCGGGAATTCCTGGACACCTCGAATCCGTGGGCGCTGCACGGGATCGTGGAACGCCTGCACGAGGCCGCCGAACGCGGCCTGTGGGCGCAGCCGTCCCCGGAGACGATGGCGGCGCTGCGCCAGGCCTACCTGGAGGTCGAAGGTGACCTCGAAGACCGCTGAGGTTCGGTTGCGCATCCTCGGTGTCGGGATGGGCCCGCAGCACGTCACCGCCGAAGTCGCGGCGGCGCTGCGCACCGTCGACTACGTGCTGGCCGCGGCGAAGAGCACCGGCACCGGCGAACCCGACCCGCTGCTGGCGGTGCGGCGCGCCGTGCTGGCCGCCCACCCCGGCCCGCACGGACCCGCCGAGGTCGTCGACGTCGCCGATCCCCCGCGGGACCGCTCGCCCGACCTCACCGGGCCGCAGTACCGGGCCGCGGTCGCCGACTGGCACGCCGCCCGCGCCCGGCGCTACGCCGACGTGCTGCGCGAACGCGGCGGCACCGCCGCGTTTCTGGTCTGGGGCGATCCGTCGCTCTACGATTCGACGATCCGGATGGCCGAACGGGTGCGGGAGTTGGGTGTGGCGGTCGACTTCGACGTGCTGGCCGGGATCAGCGCACCGCAGCTCCTGGCGGCGCGGCACCGCATCGTGCTGCACGAGATCGGCCGTCCGGTGCACGTCACCACCGGACGGCGGCTGCAGGAAGCGGTCGCCGCCGGGCAGGACAACATCGTCTCGATGCTGAATCCGCTGCCGTCGCAGTGGGATACGACCGGGCTGGCCGACTGGACCATCTGGTGGGGCGCCAACCTGGGGGCGGCCGGGGAGCGGCTGGTCACCGGCCGCTTCGGTGCTGTGCTGCCGATCATCGAGCGGGCCCGTGCCCGGGCGCGGGCCGAGGCGGGCTGGGTGATGGACGTGTTCCTGGTGCGGCGGACCCGGTGACCGGCCTGCTGGTCGCCGGCACCGCCAGCGACGCGGGGAAGAGCGTGCTGGTGACCGGGTTGTGCCGGGCGCTGGCCCGCCGCGGCGTGCGGGTGGCGCCGTTCAAGGCGCAGAACATGTCGAACAATTCGATGGTCTGCGCCGGCCCGGACGGTGCCGCGGCGGAGATCGGCCGGGCCCAGTGGGTGCAGGCGGTGGCGGCGCGGGCCGC
>NZ_JBYCLB010000081.1:0-4619 GCF_057473705.1 Mycobacterium sp. TH-M15
GCGGGGTGTGCCGTTGGGTGGGGTGGTGCGGGCAGCGCCATTCGCCGGAGCGGCGTGCCTTCCCTCCGGCTGGGAACCGTTGCCGACCTTGGCGATCAGTTCGGCGACGGTGACTCGGCCGTTGGCGTGATTCCCGGGTCGGTCCGCTTCGGCCGTTCCGAGCCCGCCGGTGGCCGGCGGCGGTGACTGTCGGCGGATGGCATCGCGGCCGGGCTCCCCACGACGGGGCGCACCGCGTCGCGGCCCGCCCGGCCAACGTTCCCACGGCGCGGCGCCGGGGGCAGACCGGGCCGCCGGGTTATGGTCCGAACTGGAGGTGGTGACCCGGCGGCCCCGCGGGGCGCTGTCGCCGTCACTCATGTCCCAACAGCCTCCGAGTCCTGGGCCTGACGTGCCTAGGCCACACGTCAGTGCAGTGCCCGATGCCTCGTGCACTGCTGCTCCGGGTGCTTCCCGCGGGGGCCGCACCGCGTTTTCTTTTGGTCGGTCGCCACGCCACGGCGCGGTCCAACAAGGCACTCATTCTACTGAGACGCCGGGAAATGTGCGATTGCGAGATCGTCTCAGTTCAGCCACCGGAATTCATGACATCGGCTCCGGTCGGCACCGCGCAGTCGTCCGGATCGGCCAGCCAGCCGTCGGGAAGGGCGACCTTCGCCGGGGAGCCCTGCCGGCCGCGCGGCCCGGTGGCGGCGTCGGGAAACGGCGCCGAGGCGTCCAGCTGCGCGAGCAGCGCGTCGAGTTCGCCGGTCGTCTTGACCAGCGCCAGCTGCCGTCGCAGCTCGGCGCCGGCCGGGAAGCCGTGCAGGTACCAGGCGATGTGTTTACGCATATCGCGCAGGCCTTTGTCCTCGCCGAAATGGGCGGCCAGCAGGCTGGCGTGGCGACGCATGATGTCGGCCACCTCGCCCAGGGTGGGCGGGGTCGGCACGGGACGCCCGGTGAACACCGCCGACAACTCTGCGAACAGCCACGGACGCCCGAGGCAGCCCCGGCCGATGACGACCCCGTCGCACCCGGTGGCACCCATCATGGCCAGCGCGTCGTCGGCTTCGAAGATGTCGCCGTTGCCGAGCACCGGGATCGACCGAACATGCCGCTTGAGCTGCGCGATCTGCTCCCAGTCGGCGGTTCCGGAGTAGCGCTGCGCGGCGGTGCGGGCGTGCAGGGCCACCGCTGCGGCCCCCTCGCCCTCGGCGATCCGGCCGGCGTCCAGGTGGGTGTGGTGGGCGTCGTCGATGCCGATCCGGAACTTGACCGTCACCGGAATGTCGGTGCCCTCGGTGCCGCGTACGGCCGCCGCCACGATCCGGCCGAACAGCCGCCGCTTGTAGGGCAGCGCCGACCCGCCGCCGTGCCGGGTGACCTTGGGCACCGGGCAGCCGAAGTTCAGGTCGATGTGGTCGGCCAGCCCGTCGTCGGCGATCATCTTCACCGCCGCATGGGTGGTGTCCGGGTCGACGGTGTAGAGCTGCAGCGACCGCGGCGACTCGTCGGGCGCGAACGTCGTCATGTGCAGGGTGGCCGGGTGTCGCTCGACCAGTGCGCGGGCGGTGACCATCTCGCAGACGTACAGCCCGCTGACCGTGCCGGCCCGGGACCGCTCCAACTCGCGGCAGAGGGTGCGGAATGCGACGTTCGTCACACCGGCCATCGGGGCCAGCACCACCGGGCTGGACAGGGTGATCGGACCGATCCGCAGCCCGGTCTCGGGAGGCCGGTTGATCCGGCCGGTGGTCAGGACGCCGATGACGCGAGCGCCTTCTTCGCGGCCCGTTTCTCGGCGACCAAGGCCTCGCGCTCCAGCCGGCGCTGCTTGGCCACCTCGAACTTCTCGCACGTCTCCTCGAGTTCGGTGACGATCTTGCCGATCTCGTCCTGGTAGCGGGCGGCGTCGCCGGTGAAGTCTTCCCGCTCCAGGATGCGCCACTTCTTGAGCACCGGCATCACCACGTCGTCGAGGTGGATGCGCGGGTCGTACACGCCGCCGACGGCGATGATCACCGCCTTGCGGCGGAACTCCGGTACCACGTAGCCGGGCATCTGGAAGTTGTCCAGCACCCGGTGCAGCGAGTGCATCGCCTGCTGTGGGGCGATGTCGAAGCCACGCGCGGCGACGTCGCGGTAGAAGATCATGTGCAGGTTCTCGTCGTGGGAGATCCGGCCCAGCAGCTGGTCGGCGACGCTTTCGTTGCAGGCCTTGCCGGTGTTGCGGTGCGAGATCCGGGTGGCCAGTTCCTGGAACGTCACGTAGATGACCGAGTCGAGCGGGCTCGACGCGAACAGGTCGTCTTGCACCTGGTGGTTCTGGCCGGGGCTGAAACCGCGGTTGACGGTCTCCATGCGCAGCGTCTCCAGCTCGATCGGGTCGACGTTGCGGGTGACCACGAGGTAGTCGCGCAGCGCGATGCCATGCCGGTTCTCCTCGGCTGTCCATCGGTTGATCCAGGTGCCCCAGGCCGAGTCCATGCTGTAGTTCATCGCGATCTCGCGGTGATACGACGGCAGGTTGTCCTCGGTCAACAGGTTCTGCAGCATCGCGGTCTGGGCCACTTCGGAGAGCCTGGCCTGCTCCGGGTCCCAGTCCTGGCCGCCGAGCGCGTAGTAGTTCTTCCCCTCCGACCATGGGATGTAGTCGTGCGGGTTCCAGTCCTTGGCCATCGAGAAGTGTCGGTTGATGGCGTTCTCGACGACCGGCTCCAGTTCGTTCAGCAGCTCAAGGTCGGTCAACTTGCGCGTCATACGGCACCTTCTCGGTTATCTGTTCCTGACGGTTGCAGGCAACACCGTGAGAATATATCTGTGTCTTCCGGTCACATGCAAGCACCCGATGCGACGGCGTGCTGTCGGTCCGGTTCGTCTCCGCGCGTCTGCCCGGGGGCGACGCCTGAGCCGCCAAGCGCTGTGCAGCGCCACCTGGCCGACCCGCCGGAGCGTCGATGTCCGTTCCGGAGCGCGTCACCGTCCGATGCCCCGACTGCTGTGGCGAGATTCCATGCGACCCGGACGTCGCTCCGATGCCGGGGACCGCCGGTGCCCGGTTCATCGACCGAGCGCCCAGCCTCGCCGACTTGCTCGCCCAGCACTACTTGGACACCCACGACTGCGACGCGACCGGAGTCAACGTGAAAGTGCCGACGTTGCAATCGAATTGACCGTTACTCTGCGTCACTCGTGTCATTGCAGCTCTGCTGCTCGGCGCCGACCGCGGTGTCGACCTCCGGCTCAGGCGCATGCCCGTCACCATCCGGCGCGGGTACGGCCGCGGGTTCGGGTTCGGCTCGCTCGGCGGCCGGGGCGGAAGCCTTGGCCGACAACTCGGCCGGCGGTGGGTCGACCGGTTCGGGTGCCGCCGGGACGTCCGGCTCGGGAGGCGGTGCTGCGGGTGTCACCGCCGGGCTCGGTTCCGGTGTCCGAGACTGCGCCGCTCGCCGGCGTCGCCACCGCAACATCAGCAGGCCGACCAGCAGCGCCGTCAGCGTGGCGCCGACCGCGACGGACCGCCCGGGGGGGCGGTCGCCGATAGGCGCGGCGTTGTCGGCTTCCGGGGGCTCAGCCGGAGTCGCCTCTTCTGTCGGCGGGGCGACCGGCTCGAACCCCGGGATGGACGCGGCCAGTCCCGGCGGCACGGTGACCAGTCCGGCCGCCTCCGACCAGCTGATCTGGGTGCCCTGCGGTCCGACGAACCGGGCCCGCTGGACGCCGCCGACGTCGGTCGTGTCACTGGTGGGATAGCCGAATGGACCCGAGGTGGCTCCGCTGGTGCGCCAGGCCTCGAGCACCTTGGCCCGGAGCACCCGGGGTCCGGTATCCGGTGACCAGTAGATGGCCGCCCCGCCGGCCTGTGTGAAGTCGGTGAACTGGCCTACCTCGTCGCCGACGTCGGTCTCGTCGGTGGTCGGCAGGCCGAGCGCACTGCCCGGGCCGCCCAGCCCGAGATACTTCACCAGGATCGCGCCGTGCATGACCCGCGCGCCCGTCTCATAGGAGTAGAAGATCGCCCCGCCGCTGTAGTCTTGCTCGACCCCGCCGGGGACCTCGACGGGGAGGCCGGTGGGAACACCGAGAAGTGAATCCGCCCCGCCGAATTCCGCATAGCGCGTCGTGATCGCGTCGATGGCTTCGGGTGAGGGAGCAGCCCCCGCCGAGGGCGCGTCGATTACCAGTCCGATGGTGGCGGCGAATGCGGCCACCATCGATGCGACCCGTGTGCCGCGGCCCAACCGCACTACTGACACCGCTGACTCCTTGTTTGCCCGGTGCTGACAGCCGGGGTTCCCCCCGTGGCCGGGCCCGGGGAGATCCTGTCCGGATGAACTTATCGCCGGCTCGCCGCCGGTTTCTCGATGATCTACTCCACCTTGCGGTAGACCGGCTTCTCGACCACCTTCTCGACGAGCCGCTGCACGGTGCGGTAGGGGCGATCGATGACGTTCATAAATTGGTGTGCCACGGGTTTGGTGGATCCGAGCTGGTCATCTCGTCCTCCTGGGGATCACGGCGTCTCGGAGACCAGATGCTCCGACGCGCGATGGCAGGCATAGTGTCACACCTCGGGCAGCGACACGCATACGATTGTCGGCAAAATAAGCCGTGCTCCACGGGCCGGACGACCGTAG
>NZ_JBYCLB010000082.1:0-6284 GCF_057473705.1 Mycobacterium sp. TH-M15
ATGTGTAGCGCGCTCTGCAGCACGTAGACGTTCATCCCGCCGGCGTCGCCGGTGCCGGGCTGGGCCATCGGCGAGGTGTGCACCGACACCACCGCCACCCGACGCAGCCCACTCCGAGCGGCAGCCGATCCGGACTGCCCGGCCGCGCCGGACCCGCCGTCACCTCGCACAGGGCTATCTTTGCAGCCCGGCCCGCGTCTTGGTGACGCCGCAGGTCACGCCGGTGTGCCGCGGGCCGCCCGGGGGCGGGCCGACGCCCCGGGGGGCGCGGCGGATGGCCGCCACCGGGTCGGCATACAACCCGGCCAGCGAGACGATCCCGGCCCCGGCCTCCTGCACCCGGTTGCCGAACGAGGTGACCCGGATGGTGCGTCCCGCCAGCACCGAACGCTCCGCAAAGGCCCGCTTCACCTCGGCCATGCCTTCCGGGTAGTCGGTGAAGCCCTGCCCGCCCACCACCAGGTCATCCGGGTTGAGCACGTCGCGCAGTAGTGCCACGGCCTCGCCGAGCACCCGGGCCCGTTCGGTCAGCAGCGCCGCCGCCGGCTCGTTGCCGGCCCGCGCCTCCCGCACCAGGCCAGCCACCGCGGCCACGCCGTTGCCGTCGGGCGGAATCCGCAGCCGGCGGGCCGCGGCCAGCACCGCCTCGTCACTGACGGTGGACTCCAGCGCTCCGGAGCCGCCCAGCAGCTCCGAGGAGACCGGCAGCCCGGCGATGGTGCCCGGACCGCTGGCCGGGCTGTGCACCCGTCCGCCGATCACCAGCGCGTAGCCGACCGTCTCGCGCGCGTAGACATACAGGCCGGTCCGGGTGCCCGGCCCGGTCTCGCCGTCCGACTTCGGCACCCCCAGCAGCAGCTCGGCGCCGGCCATCGCGTCCACATGCGCGGCGACCGAGACCGGCAGGCCGAGCGTCTCGGCCAGCACCGGGCCGACCGGCGCCCGCTTCCAGCCCAGCCGCGGGTGGTCGACGTGGCCGGTGCCACTGTCCACCACGCCGCCAACGGCCACCCCGACCGACAGCGCCCGGCGCTTGTGCCAGCGGCTCAGGTACCGCTGCGCACTGCCGGCCAGCGACGCCAGCGCGGCGTCGACGGCGCCTCGCGGGGTCGGTGTCTCCACCACATCCAGCGTCCGGCCGAACAGGTCGGCGGCGACGATGCTGGTGGTGCGCGCCCCGACGTGCAGACCCAGGGCCAGGAACGGTTCGTGGTTGATCACCACCGGTATCCGCGGGCGTCCGATCGCGCCGGGCACCGCCAGGTCGGCGCGCTCCAGCAGCAGGCCGACCTCCAGCAGCGCGGTCACCTGACGGTTGACCGTGGCGGTGCTCAGCGAGGTGGCGTCGGCGATCGCGTCCCGGGCGATCGGACCGCGCAGCCGCACCGCCGAAAGCACCGACGCCACTGGGGCGTCGGCCAGCCGCAGCGACGGCGGCAGCTCCCGCGGATGGGAGCGCCGGCGGGTCGGCCGATCGGTCGGCACCGGGTGGAGGGTGGTGGAACGCACGCGATCGTCCTTGTCTGGAGATTCCGACGGGGCTGAGATGGCGCCCGGGACTCGCGAGCTCTGCTGAGCGTTATTCGCAGCGACCCAGGCGCGGTGACCGGCGCGAACAACACGCGCGGTCGACCGGACACCCGGTCAGCACCTGGTCAGCACTGCGATGCACAGCGGGAAATGTAGCACGCCACTAGAGTCGGGTCGATGTCGACACCTGAACCGGCCGCAGCACGGCGGCGGCGCGTTGCGGTGGTCACCGGGGCGAGTTCCGGGATCGGTGAGGCGACCGCGCGAACACTCGCCGCGCAGGGCTTCCACGTGGTCGCGGCGGCCCGCCGGGCCGATCGGGTGGCGGAGGTGGCCGAGCAGATCGGTGGCACCGCGGTGGTCGCCGACGTCACCGACCCAGCCGCGGTCGAGGAACTGGTCCAGGCCTGCCCGGGCCCGGTCCACGTGCTGGTCAACAATGCCGGTGGCGCCAAGGGATTGGAGCCGGTCGAGACGGCCGACATCGAACACTGGCGCTGGATGTGGGAGACCAACGTGCTGGGCACACTGCGGGTCACCCGGGCGCTGCTGCCCAAGTTGACCGAATCCGGCGACGGGCTGATCGTCACCATCACCTCGGTCGCGGCGTTCGAGATCTACGACGGCGGAGCGGGGTACACCTCGGCCAAGCACGCCCAGGGCGCGCTGCACCGAACCCTGCGCGGCGAGCTGCTGGGTAAGCCGGTGCGGCTCACCGAGATCGCCCCGGGCATGGTGGAGACGGAGTTCTCGCTGGTGCGGTTCGACGGGGACGCCGAACGCGCCGACGCGGTCTACGACGGCCTGACGCCGCTGACCGCAGCCGACGTCGCCGAGGTGATCGGCTTCGTGGCATCCCGCCCGCCGCACGTCAACCTGGACCAGATCGTCATCCGGCCGCGGGACCAGGCCAGCGCCGCCCGGGCTAACCGCCGGGCTGCCCGCTAGCCGGGGGCGCCGTGGTCGGGGTGCCGGAAAGCGTCGGCGCATCGGTCGGGGTGGCCGGGGCGGTGCTGGGCAGCTCGGTGGATCGGGCGTCCGGCTTGCCGTCGGCGGAGAGCGCTGACATGGAAAGCCAGGTCTCCCAGTCCACCGCCCAGTCCCAGATGTCGCCGTCGGCATAGGACAGCTCGATCGGGCTGCCGGTCACCTCGACCGGGTCGCCGTAGATCGCGCCGTAGTAGTACTGCTCGGCGTCGCCGGTGGACAGGTTGATGCACCCGTTGGTGACGTTGGTGTTTCCCTGCGCGTCGGAGCTGGCCGGGTTGGCGTGGATGAACTCGCCGTTGTTGGAGATCCGCACCGCCCAGCGTTCGTGGATGTTGGTGTAGCCGGCGGCCGGGTTGGACATGTAGAAGTCGGAGTACTTCTCGGTGACCACGTGGATGCCGTCGCGGGTGACGTTGCGCGCCTGGTCGCCCTCGCCGTAGCTGCACGGGAAGTCCATCACCACGCCCGCGTCGCGGACCACCTGGATGCGGTGCGAGGAGACCTCGGCCTCGACCACCTGGCGGCGGCCGATCGCGAACGCCAGCGACAGGTCCTCGGCGCCGTAGGCGCCGTCGCCGAACGCCAGCCCGTAGAGCTTGGCGGTGACGTTGACCGAGGTGCCGGCCGGGAAGTACTCCCGGCTGCGCCAGTGCACCCGCGCCCCCTGCACCTCGTCGGGGAGCCACGCCCAGCCGCCCTCCACCTTCGGGTCGGTGCTGACCGACAGGGCCCGCTCGACGGCGGCCTTGTCGCTGATCGGCGCGGTGAACTGCAGGATGATCGGCGCCGCCACCCCGACGGTCTGTCCGTCGGAGAGCTGGAATCCGGCGTCGACGACGGCGGTCGGCGTCACCGTGGAAAACGTCGCGGACACCGGCACCGCCTTGCCGTCGTGCCCGACCACCGACCCGCGCCAGGTGTAGACCTGGCCGTAGCCGAGCGGCTCGGTGACGGTGTAGCCGGTGCGTTCCCGGTTGAACGCTCCCGCCACCGTCTTGCCGTCCCGGTTGGTCAGCGCCAGCCGCTGGAACCAGCCGTCGGCGACTTCGACTCCGACCGGCACGGTGGGCAGCAGGTCACCGGCCGCGTCGGCGGGCTCGAAGGTGAGCCGGGGCGCCGGCGGGGCTTCGCTGCCGCCGGACCGGCCGAAGCAGGCCGCCAGGGGGCCCGGCGCCAGCGCTCCAACGGCCAGCGTCGCCAACGCGCGGCGGCGGTTCACCGGCCGACGCGAAGGCGGCGAGGCGCCGGCGGTCGTCACTCGACCCAAGATACCGGGACCAGCGGGTATGCCTTCTCGCTGAAAGGCCTACAAGGCACAGCCGACCAGCACCGGCTCCGGGTGCAAGGTGATGCCGAACGCCTCGCCGACCCCGTCGCGCACGGTGCGGGCCAGCGCCAGCAGGTCGGCGGTGCGGGCCGCGCCGCGGTTGGTCAGCGCCAGCGCGTGCTTGGTGGAGAGCCGCGCCGGGGCGTCCACGCCCGGATAGCCCTTGCCGAAGCCGGCCCGCTCCACCAGCCAGCCGGCCGCCAGCTTCACTCCGCCCGGGGCATCCCAGTGTGGAATCACAGCACCGGTTCCTTCCCGCTCGGCCAGCCGCCGGTAGACCTCCGGCGCCACCACCGGGTTGGTGAAGAACGACCCGGCGCTCCAGGTGTCGTGGTCGGCACCGTCGAGCACCATGCCCTTGGCCGACCGCAGCGCCAGCACCGCGGCGCGCACCGCGGCCGGTTCGGCCTGCTCACCGTCGGCTGCACCCAGCGCGCCGGCCAGCTCGCCGTAGTGCAGCGGGGCGCTGCAGCCGGACGGGTCCAGGGCGAACTCCACCTGCAACACCACCGCGGTGTCGGAGTGCTTCAACACACTGGTCCGATAGCCGAACCGCAGCTCGTCGGCCGGGGTCCAGGCCACCGCACCGGTGCGGCGGTCCAGCATCAGCACCCGGGTGATGACGTCGGCCACCTCGACGCCGTAGGCCCCGACGTTCTGCACCGGGGTGGCGCCGGCCGAGCCGGGAATCCCGGAGAGACACTCCAGCCCACCGAGATTCGCGGCGACCGCTCGGGCCACTACGTCGTCCCAGGCCGTGCCCGCCCCGACCCGCAGCAGCGCCCCGTCGATCTCGATGCCGGCGTTGGCCAGCCGCAGCACGGTCAGGTCGGTCAGGTCGTCGGCGATCAGCACATTGGATCCGCCGGCCAGCAGCAGCGGCGGACCGCCCGGATCGCCGTCGAGTTCGTGCACCGCGGCGACCACCTGCTCGGTGCTGATGCAGGTGATCACCCGCCGCGCCACTGGGCCGACGCGCAGCGTGGTCAGCGGAGCCAGCGGCACCGCGTCGGCGACGCACGCACCGGCGAACGGGGAACCCACCACGGCCGGTAACGGTAGCCTGACCAGCTATGCCGCGCACCTTCGCCTTGTCGGCCCGGTACCTCGGCGGCGTCGCCGCGGTGTATGCCGCGTTCGCCGACAAGCAGTACTGGCTGGCCCGCCTCGCCGACTCCGGGGCCGACGCCGCGACGCTGGACTCGATGAGCGTCGACGCCGCCGGGATCACCGTGGCCACCACCCAGCGGCTGCACCGCGACCGGCTGCCGGCGCTGGCCGCCCAGTTTCACCCCGGCGACCTGGAGGTGGTGCGCACCGAACGGTGGGGCCCGGTGCGCGACGGCCGGGCCCAGGCGGCGATCACCGGGGCGGTGGTGGGCGCCCCCGCGAAGGTTGCCGGCGACGCGACGCTGGAGCCCGGCCCGGGCGGCTGCACGCTGCGCCTCACCGCGACCGTGCAGGTCGACATCCCGCTGGTGGGCGGCAAGGTGGAGGGCTTCATCGGCGGCCAGCTCGCCGAGCTGATCGCCGCCGAGCAGCGGTTCACCTCGGGGTGGATCGCGCACCGGGCTGGACCCGGCAGGTCCGGTCAACCCGCGACATGGTGTTGAGCCCGGCCGAACCGGAACTAGCCACGGCTCGCGCCAGCCGCGACCACCCCTACGCTGGAGTCATGCGGATCGCCCTGGCACAGATCCTCAGCGGCACCGACCCGGCCGCCAACCTGGCGTTGCTCGCCGATTACACCCAGCGTGCGGCGGCCGACGGCGCACGGCTGGTGATCTTCCCCGAGGCGGCCATGTGCCGGTTCGGGGTGCCGCTGGGCCCGATCGCCGAGCCGGTCGACGGGCCGTGGGCCGACGGCGTGCGGGCCATCGCGGCGGGGCACGACGTCACCGTCATCGCCGGGATGTTCACCCCGGCCGGTGACGGGCGGGTCACCAACACGCTGCTGGCGACCGGGACCGGCACCGATGCGCTCTACCACAAGATCCACCTCTACGACGCGTTCGGTTTCACCGAGTCGCGCACCGTCGCGCCCGGATCCGAGCCGACGGTGATCCCCGTCGATGACATCGGGGTGGGCCTCTCCACCTGCTACGACATCCGGTTCCCGGCGCTCTACACCGAACTGGCCGACCGCGGTGCGCGGCTGATCGCGGTCTGCGCCTCCTGGGGCGCCGGTCCCGGCAAGCTGGTCCAGTGGCAGCTGCTGGCCCGGGCCCGGGCGCTGGATTCGACCAGCTACGTCGCCGCGGTCGCCCAGGCCGACCCGGCCACCCCGCCGGTCGCGGCGGCGGCGCCCACCGGGGTGGGCCACAGTCTGCTGGTCTCGCCGATGGGCGAGGTGGTGACCGAGGCGGGCTCCGAACCGCAGCTGCTGATCGCCGACGTCGAACCGGACGCGGTGGCCACCGCCCGGGAGACGCTGGCC
>NZ_JBYCLB010000083.1:0-7228 GCF_057473705.1 Mycobacterium sp. TH-M15
TGGCGAGACATCGCCAGCCAGATTCACGCCGTCAGCGGTATCGATCCGCTGTTCGCGATCGCCGCCACCAACGGGGCCGAGCGGGTCGCCTCGGTGACCCGCGGGGTCGACGACCGCCAGGCCGTCGTGACGTTCGCCAAACCGTACTCGGAGTGGCGCGGGATGTTCGCCGGCAACAACATGCTGCTGCCGGCCAGCGTGACCGGCACTCCGGAGTCGTTCAACAAGTCTTTGCTGAGCGGCCCCGGACCGTCGGCGGGGCCGTTCCGGGTAACGGCGCTGGATCAGACCACCCAGCGGATCACGTTGACCCGCAACCCCGGCTGGTGGGGCCGGACACCACGGCTGAACGCCATCACCTACCTGGTGCTCGACGAGGCCGCCCGGATGCCGGCGCTGCAGAACCAGACCGTCGACGCCACCCGGGTGTCCAGCCTGGACCAGCTGACCATCGCGCGCCGCACCGACGGCATCTCCATCAGGCGGGCGCCGACCCCAACCTGGGCAAACTTCACCTTCAACGGGGCACCCGGGGCGATCCTGTCCGACCCCGCGCTGCGGCTGGCGATTTCCCGGGCCATCGACCGAGACACCATCGCCCGGGTGACCCAGCGGGGCCTCACCAACGATCCGGTCGCGTTGAACAACCACATCTACGTCGCCGGGCAGGAGGGCTACCAGGACAACAGCGGCGTCGTCGCCTACGACCCGCAGCGAGCCGAACGCGAACTGGACGCTCTCGGCTGGCAGCGGCACGGGCAGTTCCGCGAGAAGGACGGCCACCAGCTGGTGATCCGGCATCTGGTCTACGACGCGCAGAGCACCCGACAGTTCGCCCAGGTCGCACAGCACAACCTGGCGCAGGTCGGCGTGCGGCTACGGATCGAGGCCAAGTCCGGCGGCAACTTCTTCCGCGACTACGTCAACGTCGGCGACTTCGACATCGCGCAGTTCAGCTGGGTGGGCGACGCATTCCCGCTGGCCGGTCTGACTCAGATCTGCGCAATGCACGGCGAGGGCAACTACGGCAAGATCGGCAGCCCGGAGATCGACGCGAAGATCGAGGAGACGCTGCAGTCGCTGGACCCGGCGGTTGCCCGGGAACGGGCCAACGAAGTCGACCGGATGCTCTGGGCGGAAGGCTTCAGCCTGCCGCTGATCCAGACGTCCGGCGACGTGGCGGTGCGCAGCTCGCTGGCCAACTTCGGCGCGCCGGGGCTGGCCGACCTCGACTACACCGCAATCGGTTTCATGCGCAATTGAGTTTCATGCGCAGTTGATTGGCCTAGGGTTGTCGTCATGGTCACTCATCGCAAGCCGGCGCGGCCCGCACTGCTGGTCGGCGCAGTGCTCATGTTGGTCGTCACCGCCGGCGGCTGTTCGGCGAAAACGCCGGTGCAGAGCGGTGTCAACGCCGCCGCGCCGGCGACGCTCGCCCCGAGGGCTCCGTCGGATCAGCCGCAAGAGCGTGACGTGGTGACGACCGGCGACATCACCATCACGGTCGCCGACGTCGGTCACGCGGCCGATCGTCTCGCCGAACTCGCGGCGGGTGCGGGTGGGCGCGTCGACGACCGTACCGAACACACATCGTCGCGATCACCGCGGACGGCCGACCTGACCTTGCGCATCCCCGCCCCGAAGGTCGACGAATTCATCACCGACAGCAAAACGTTGGGGGACGTCACGACGATTTCGTTGCGGCACGAGGACGTCACCGCCAACCGGGTCGACCTCGACGCCCGGATCGGCGCACTGCAGGCCTCGGTTGACCGATTGCTGGCCTTGATGAAAACCGCCGGCAGCACATCCGATCTGCTGCAGGCCGAAGAGGCGCTGTCTGAGCGGCAGGCGAGCCTGGACGGTCTGCGCGCGCAGCGCACCCAACTCGGCGAGCAGATCAGCTACGCCACCATCACCGTCTCCCTGTCGTCGGAGTCCGCGCCGTCGTCGCCCGGGTTCGTCGCCTCCGTTCGGCACGGCTGGCATGCGCTCATGTCGTTCATGCACAATGCGATCACGCTCATCGGGTTCCTGCTGCCGTGGTCGCCGTTGCTGTTGGCCGCCGGCTGGGGTCTGGTGGTGCTGCGCCGGCGCCGCCGCGCCCGCCGACGGGCGAGGTACCTGAATCCACCGATGTGAGCCCAATGAGCGGCCACTACGTCAAAACCACCACGACGGTGTCCTGACGCGGTGCTCATCTGCTGAGGTCGATGCGATGGGCGCCCTCAACGCTCCGGTAGCGGTCCGGGGTGCAGGTCAGCACCACCATCTGCCCGTGCGTCCCGACCGCGTCGAAAACCGCGCCCATGCCCGCCAGCCGACCCGGATCGGTGAAGCCCAGCGCGTCGTCGATCAGCACCGGCACGGTGTCCTCCTTGGCGACCAGCGCCGCACCGGCCAACCGCATCAGGATGCCGAGTTGTTCTTTCGCGCCGCCGGAGAGCGATTGGTAGGGCACGGTGCGCCCGTCGAGGGTGCGGTTGCGGATACTCAGGTTGCTGTCGATCTCCACCTCGAAATCGGCCCCGAATACCTGCCGTCCGAGCCGTTGCATCTCCGCGCGAAACGGGTCGACGTAGCGCTGCCGGGTGTCGTCCCGGTGCCGGCTCAGCACCGAGCGCAGCAGATCCGCGGCGCGCGCCCGGCGACCGACGCGCCGGCATTCGGCCGCGGCGTGTTCGCGATCGGCCACGGCTGTGTCGAGGGCGCTCTGTCGGCCCTCGGTACCGAAGACCGACAACGCGCCGCCGACCTTCAGCAGTTCATCGCCGACGCCGCCGCGCTCGGCCCGCAGGCTCTGCGCCGCCGCCGCGGCGGCGGCCAGTTCGGCAGCCACCGCATCGGGTTCGGCCGCGGCCAGCGTCGCCGATATCTCGACGACCCGCTGATCTGCGATCCGGATTGCCTGCGCATCCGCATCGGCCGCGGCGGTCAGTGCCTCGTCGGTGATCGCGGCCTGCTGTGCCGCCAACCGTTCGGCGACGGCCGCCGCCTCCGCCCGCTGGTCGGCCAGCTTTTCACTCAATAGCGTTGTCCGGGTGAGCGCCTCGGAGAGCCGAAGCTGTGCAGCGGCGGCCGCCGCGCGCCGAGCTTCGCAGACGCTCACCGACTCGGCGTGGTCGGCTTCGGCCGCGTCCAGCTCGGCCTGCGCGGCGGCGCAGCCGAGGTCTGTCGGCTCGGTGTCCACCGGCTGCGCCGCGCGCAGCCCGGCCAGCCGGTTGCGCAGCGTGTCGGCCTGTTCGCCGGTGCCGCAGAGCCCGGCCAGGGTCGCGGTCAGCTGGTCGCGGCTGCCCTCCAGCTGCTGTCGTCGTCGGTCAACGGCGCGCGCGGTGGCCAGGTCGGTGACCTCGGCATGCTCCAACGCAACCGCCAGGTCGTGCTGTGCGGCCACATGCTTGGCCTGGGCGTCGACCGCGGTGCTGCCGGTACCGACCCGCACCGTCAACATCCCGGGCACAGCGATCTCGACCGGCGCGGTGGCCGACCAGCTCCGACCGGCCGGCAAGGCCACCGGCTGGTCCGCGATCACCAGGTCGACGTCGGCGGCGGCGGTGATCTCCACCGCCGCCGTGACGCCGGCCAGCTGCGCCTCGGCCCGATCCGCCGCCGTCGCGGCGTCCTCGATGACGCGCAGCACCGCGGCGGTCAGCGTGATCCCGGCAAGCTCGGCGACCACCCGGCCGCGCTCGGCCTCGACGGAGTCGATCCGGCTCAGTTGCGCCGCCAGCAGTTCGATCTCCTGGCGACCGGAGACCCGGCGCAGCGCCGCGCGCGCCGTCGACACCCGCTGCGCCGCGCTGTTTTGCGCCTGAGCCGCCTCGGCGCTCGCCGCGCCGCAGGCATCCGATTCCGCCCGCGCCGCCTCGGCCGCCGATTCCGCCTGCCGGGCCTCCTCCACCAAGCCGGCGATGGTGGCGCCGCGGGTGTCGATCTCGGTGCGCAGCCGCAGCCGCTCGGCGTGCGCGGATGCCGATGCGGTGCCTTTCACCGCTGCCGCCTCGGCCTGCAGCCGGGCTTCCCGAAGCTCGTCGTTGAGCGCGTCCACCCGGTCGGCGGCGTGACGTGCGGCGTCGTGTCGCTGCTCGGCCGCACCGCAGCGCTGCTCCGACTCGGCCAGCCGCGCGGTCAACGCGACGTGCCGGGCAACGTGGTCGTCGACTTCGTCGACCGCGGCGGTGCACCGGGCCACCTCGGCGTCGGCGGTGCAGAGCCGGGCGGTCGCCGCCGCCCACTCCCCGGTCGGGCGTCCGGTCTTGGTGAAATAGCGGCCGTACTCGGTGTCGACTCGATCCATCAGCGCCGGCTCGGCGCCGGTCGGCGACGCCACGTCGCCGGCCGCGACGTCCAGCGCGCGGGAGAGCGCGTCACAGCCGGTCAGATCCACCACGTCGGTCGACTTCGCCTGCAGAACCCGCAGGGCCCGAAACAGCCCGACGTCCACCGTCTCGGCCAGGATCGCGGTCACCCGGTCATGGGCCTCGTCTCCGGTCAACTGCTCGCGATGCGGCGCCAGCACCGTCAGCTCGGTCTCCGGTCGCTTGTGGAAACGTTTGCGGTAGACGAAACGGTACGGGCCGGTGCTGATTTCGGCGGTGACCTCGGCGCCGACGTCAGCGTGGGCGGGCTTGACCTGCTTGACCTCTCTCTTCGTCGACCGGTCCCGCGACTCGAGAAGCAGATCGAGGGCCTCGATCATCGACGACTTGCCGATCTCGTTGGGCCCGGAGATCACCACCACGCCGTGATCCGGAAAGCCGATCGCCCGGTGGACGACACCGCGGTAGTTGTCCAGGACCAACCGGTGCAGCCTCATGGCGCACCCCGCTCCGGCCCGCCCAGACGCAGCAGCAGGGCCAGCGCCGCTTCAGCGTCAGCCGCGGCGTCGGTGTCGGTGTCGGTGTCCCGGGCCAGCGCCAGCAGCTCCTCGACGGCGGCCGCGGCGAAGCCGCCCAGACCCAGGTCGGCGAATTCGCCGTCGGCCGGGAACACCACCAGGTCGGTGTGCCGTTCCCAGCAGTCCACTCCGGCGAAGACCCGCCGGTGCTTCTCCAGGCAGCCGTCCAGGGCGGCGCGGTCGGTGACGGTGAGCGACCCGGCCAGCGCCAGCCGCAGCACGGTGCGGTCCTTGTCGGCCAGCCCGTCCAGCTCGGCATCCAGGTCGGCGACGTCGCGGGCGGTGTCCACCTGGCGGCGCAGCGTGCGGAAGCGCCACCGGCCGATTCGGCGAGCCTCGACGCCGACCGTGCGGTCGGCCTCGTCGATGTCGACGATCAGCACCTGGCCGGGGTTCGGTTCGACGTCGTCGAAGTTGGTCACCTCCGGGGAGCCCGAGTACCAGATCCGGCCGCTCTGGCCGACCTCGGTCACCGAGTGCTTGTCGCCGAGCGCCACGTACTGGATGGCGCCGCGGGCCAGCGCCTCGTCCACCCCGGCCAGCCGGATCAGCGCCGGGTTGGCCGGATCGGGGTCCAGGATGTCCACACCGCCGTGGGCGACCAGGATCCGGATGGTGTCCGGGTCGGCGGTGAGCCCGTCGAGCACCTGCGCGGTCAGGTCGGCGGTGGGCCGCTTGGCGGGCCACGGCGCGGCGACGATCTGCACCCCGGGCCGCACGTCGTGGATGCCGGCGCGGTCGAGCAGCACCACATTCTCCGGGCGCTCCGCGCGGAACAGGGCGCTGGTGTACAGCGAGGCCGCATCCAGCGGGTCGTGGTTGCCGGGCAGCAGGTAGACCGGAATCCCGACGGCGCGCATCGCCTCCAGCGACTGGCTGATCACCGGCGGGGCCAGCTGGTTGGCCTCGAAGACGTCGCCGGCCACCACCACGAACTGCGCGCCGGTCTCGGTGGCCAACGCCCCCAGGCCGGCCACCGCGTCGCGGCGGGCCGCCGAATACCGCGGCTGGGCGTCGGTGGAGAGGAAGTGCCGGGTCATGCCCAGCTGCCAGTCGGCGGTGTGCAGAAATCGCATGCCGGTCCGGTCCTCTCTATCCTGCTCTGACCCGGGCACCGCGAGTGTATGACCGGCCACCGACAAGTCCCCGGACCTCGTTCGGCAGGTCCCGACGGCCGGCGGAGATGCCGACACCGCGTGCCACGCAAGACACATCAGCAACACGAAACACGGCAGCTGGCCCTACCGTGGGTCAGGTGAACGACACCCTGCGCACCCTGGTCCTGCTGCGGCACGCCAAGTCCGACTACCCGACCGACACGCCCGACCACGAGCGGCCGCTGGCGCCGCGCGGCGTCCGGGAGGCGGGGCTGGCCGGTGACTGGATCCGAACCCGGTTGCCGGCCGTCGACGCGGTGCTCTGCTCGACGGCCATCCGCACCCGCCAGACGTTCACCCGCACCGGCGTCGACGCCCCGGTCCGCTACGCCGACCGGCTCTACGACACCACCCCGGGCGCGGTCATCGACGAGATCAACACCGTCGGCGACGACGTGACAACCCTGTTGGTGATCGGCCACGAGCCGACCATGTCGCAGCTGGCCCTCGGGCTGGCCGGCGTCGCCGGCACCGACCCGCGCGCCGAAGCCCGGCTGGCCACCAAGTTCCCGACGTCCGGCATCGCGGTGCTACGGGTCACCGGCAGCTGGGCGAGCGTGGAACTGGGGTCCGTGGCGCTGGTCGGGTTCCACGTCCCCCGGTAACGCTGACGCTAACCGTTACGGCCACCCGCCCGCCCCGGCCGCCCGGGCTGGGTCGTGCCTTGTCGTACCCGGCTGCGATCCTCAGGGAAATGACTGAGTCCACCCCCATCCTCTACATCGCCGCCGAGCGGGGCCGGCGCGTGTGGTTGGCCGCCGAACAAAACGGCAAGCTCTACAGCTACGTGTGCCCAACGTCGCCGCGTTCGTCCACAACACGACGCTCACCGTCGACTTCCTGATCGATCGCGAGATGGCCTACCACCCCGTCACCGCGCCCGCCACCGGCCGGCTATCCGGGGAAGGGGTGCCACGTCTTTCCTGCGAGGTCGCGGTAGGCGGCGGTTGCTCTCCTGACGCCGCGCGTCACGGCGCGGGCTCCGTTTCCCATAGGTCGGCGTGCCTCACGCCTGCATCTCTGGTGTCCGGCGCAGATGTCGGAGAGCGCGTTGCAGGGTCTTGGCGTCGATGCTGTCGTAGACGGTATGGGGGGCTGGGGCCTCGCTCACATGTGAACGTGGGTTGCGGACAGGAATCAGGTCCTGGCCGGTAGAGCCACAAGATGTGGGAGG
>NZ_JBYCLB010000084.1:0-4407 GCF_057473705.1 Mycobacterium sp. TH-M15
GGGTGGCCCGTCCTTTTTGGCGGGTGGGTGGTGGTGTGGGTGGCGGGGTGCGGCGGTTGGCCACCGTGGCCACCGACACCGGCCAGGTCATCGAACGAGTGCCTAATCCGCGCCCCCTGGATGCCGCGCTGACGGAGTTGCGGCGGGTCAGCCGCGCCCGCTCCCGCTGCACGAAGGGCTCACGCCGCTACCGTGAGCGCACCACCGAGATTTCCCGGCTGCATCGCCGGGTCAACGATGTCCGCACCCATCACCTGCACGTCCTGACGACACGGTTGGCCAAAATCCACGGCCGTATCGTTGTCGAAGGCTTGGATGCTGCCGGGATGCTGCGGCAAAAGGGCTCACCGGTGCCCGCGCCCGCCGGCGTGGACTCTCCGATGCGGCCCTGGGCACCCCCCGCCGGCACCTGTCCTACAAGACACGCTGGTACGGATCGCAACTGGTGGTCGCCGACCGCTGGTTCCCGTCGTCGAAAACCTGCCATGCCTGCGGGCAGGTGCAAGACATCGGGTGGGCCGAACACTGGAAGTGCGGCGACTGCTCGGCCGCGCATCAGCGTGACGACAACGCCGCGATCAACCTCGCACGCTACGAGGACACCGACACTGAGTCGGGTAGCGTCGTCGGCCCAGTTGGGGCCGCCGTCAAGCGTGGAGCCGACCGTAAGACCGGGCCAAGCCGGGCGGGTGGCTGTGAAGCGCGGAAGGGAACCAGCCCAACGGCTGGCGAACAACCCCGAGACGAGGTGCAAGTCGCATGATCACTAAAGATCACTCACTTGCAACGGGTTCGTCGGGTACGACCGCCGGTGGCAGCGCCTCGTCGGCGCAGAGTGTCGTGGACGCGACGTTGAGCAACAGCGCCGCACCGCGCACGGTGAGATCCGGGTACTCACTAGCGATCTTGACGGCCAGGTCGATGGGGTTGGTGCCGTTGATCATCTCCGCACAGGCGAAGTAGCCGACGATCAGCAGCGACGACGTCTGCTCGGCGCTGATCCCGGCCTCGTGCAGGCCCTGCAGGTAGCGGGACTCCGGCGACGGATCGGCCGCCGCGCCCGCCGCAGCCCGGATCGCCGCCGCCGTCAGCAGCGCCGCAATGGTGCCGGTCTTCCCGTGTTTCATGACCGTCCGTCCGCCCCAGCCGTATCGGGCGAGCGTAGCGAACGCCGACCACGATCACGAAGGATTCCGGAGAACCCCGATGCCCAGGCCGCCGCCGCCATACGCTGGACACCCAGCCGGCCGATCGGCGGAGCAGGAGACGGTGACCGCGCATCCTTACTTCGCCTACGGATCCAACCTGTGCGCGCGACAGATGGCACAGAGCTGCCCCGGCGCCGGCAACCCGCGGCGGTGCTCGCCGACCACGGCTGGCTGATCAACCAGCGTGGCGTCGCCACCGTCGAACCGCTCGCCGGTGGCCGGGTGCACGGCGTGCTGTGGGCGGTCTCCGAATCCGACCTGACCGCCCTGGGCCGCGCCGAGGGGATTCCGGAGCGCTATCGACGGGTCCGACTCACCGTGCGCACCAACATCGGCTGCCGGAGGGCTGGATCGCGCTGCTGCGCGACTGGAGACCGGCGGAGGGCTGAGGGTCGCCGTTACGCGGAGACGCGCTCGCGCGCCGCGGCCTTCTCCTCGTAGTGCTTGGCCCGCTCGTCGAGGGCCGCCAGGAAGGAAGCGACCTGTTCGCGGGCCTGCTCGCCCTCCGGGCCGAAGTCGGACCGTTCAAAGATCCGCCAGAACCGCAGCACCGGGTGCAGTACGTCGTCGTGGTGGATCCGCAGGTCGTAGATGCCGGCCCTGGCGATCAGCAGCGCGTTCTCGGCGAAGCCGGGCATGCCCATCCCGGGCATCGCGAAGCCGACCACCTCGTCGCGGATCGCGACCATCGCCGCGTCGGGATCGATGTCGAGCGCCGCGGCCATCAGGTTGCGGTAGAACACCATGTGCAGGTTCTCGTCGAGGGCGACCCGGGCCAGCAGGTGGTCGGCGACCGGGCAGCCGGAGGCCTTGCCGGTGTTGCGGTGCGACACCCGGGTGGCCAGCTCCTGGAACGAGACGTAGGCGATGGCCTGCAGCGGGGTCTTGTCCCCCGAGTCGTATCCGGCGACCATGTGCGCCATCCGCAGGTCTTCCAGCTGCACCGGGTCCACCCCGCGGGTGACGACCAGGTAGTCGCGCAGCGCGATGCCGTGCCGCGCTTCTTCGGCCGTCCACTGGCCCACCCAACTCCCCCAGGCGCCGTCGCGGCCGAACCGGGTGGCGATCTCCCGGTGATACGACGGCAGGTTGTCCTCGGTGAGCAGGTTGACCACCAGCGCCGCCTTGGCGACCGGGTTCAGCTGGGAGTCCTCCGGCTGCCAGTCCTCACCGCCGAGGAAGGCGAAGTCGCGGCCCCTGCTCCACGGGACGTAGTCGTGCGGCATCCACGACTTCGCGATCGCCAGGTGACGGTTCAGGTTCTGCTCGACGACCGGCTCGAGTTCGTGCAGCAGCGTCGCCTGTCGTTCCATCTCAATCACCTCTTCAGCGGCCGGGGTATGGTCGGACGATCTAGTTACCGATCAGTAGCCTACGGTTCCGTAACCTACGCAAGCGTAGGCTCGGTCGCGAGATGTTGTCAAACTGCCGTGGTCAGCGTGCTCGGGCCGCCGGGTCCCCGACCCCGCGGGTGCGGTCAGGCCGATTCCTTGATCAGGTCGGCGCACTTCTCGGCGATCATCAGCACCGGCGCGTGGATGTTGTTGCTCGGTACGGTCGGCATCACCGACGCGTCGGCGATCCGTAGGCCGTCGATCCCGCGGACCCGCAGCTTCGGGTCGACGACCGCCATCCGATCGCTGTCCGGGCCCATCTTGGCGGTTCCGCACGGGTGGTACTCGGTGTCGGCGTAGGTGCGCAGGGTGTCCTCGATCTGCGCTGGGTCGTCGCGTTCGTAGTGGACGATCATCTTGCCCCGGTAGGGGTCGAAAGCGCTGTCGCTCATCACGTCGAGTGCGACCTGTACGCCTTTGACCAGCGTCGGCATGTCGTAGGGATGGCTGAAGTACTTGGGGTCGATCAACGGGTCGACGTGGGTGTCGGGGCTGGCCAGCCGCACCTCGCCGGTGCTCTTGGGCCGGGCCAGCAGCAGGTGGGCCGAGTAGCCGTGGCCGATCGGCGGTTTGCGGCCGTGGTCCTTGCCGATCCCGACGATCAGCTCCATCTCCATGTCGGACACCTCGACGTCCGGGCCGGTGCGGTAGTAGGCCCCGGACTCCGCGGCACAGCTGGTGATCGGACCCGACCGATGCCGACGCCACTCCCACATGGCCTTGGCCATCCGGGCGACACCGGCCGGTGAGATGCCGATCATCCCCGCAGAGGTCCGCGCCCGGTAGATCAACAGCGCGGAGATGTGATCCTGCAGGTTCTGGCCGACGCCGGGGCTGTCCAGCACCGGCGGGATGCCGAACTGCTGCAGGTGTGCGCCGGGGCCGACACCGGATGCCATCAGGATCTGCGGGGTGCCGAACGCGCCGGCCGACACGATCACCTCGCGGCGGGCCCGCACCGTTCGCAGCCGGCCGCCCTGCCGGTAGCTGACCCCGGTCGCCCGGCGGCCGTCGAAGTCCACGGCGGTGATGTGGGCCTTGGTGCGCACGTCCAGGTTGGGCCGCTCGAGGTTGGGGTGGATGAACGCCGCTGCGACGCTGTGCCGTTCGCCGTCTTTCTGGGTGACCTGCACGTGGTAACAGCCGAAGTGCTGGGCGCCGTTGTAGTCGGGGTTGTACGGGATGCCCTGGGCCTGGCATGCCTTCAGGAACACCTCGTTGAGCGGGCTCGGGCTGCGCAGGTTCGTCACCTGCAGCGGGCCGGACGTGCCGTGGTAGCGCGAGTCGCGATGGAGGGCGTTCGTCTCCGACTTGGTGAAATACGGCAGCACGTCCTCGAAGCCCCAGCCCGGGTTGCCCAGCGACTCCCAGTGGTCGTAGTCCGACGGGTGGCCGTGCGCGTAGATCATCGCGTTGATGGTGCTGGACCCGCCGAGCGCCTTGCCGCGCGGCTGGAATCCGCGCCGGCCGTCGGTGAAGCCGGCCTGCGGCACCGTCTGGTAGTGCCAGCTGTTGATTCCGCGGGGCATCCCGGCCACGAATCCGAGCGGCGCGCGGATCAGCACGTTCCGCCCCTCGCCGCCGGCCTCGAGCAGACACACCGTCACCGACGGGTCCTCACTCAGCCGACTGGCCACCACACAACCCGCCGAGCCGCCACCGGCGACGACGTAGTCGAACTCGTCCACGGTCGAACTGTACGCGATAACACTAGCCGGGCTTCGCCCCATCCCGACGGGCATGTTGGTCGGGTTGATTTCGGGGACTCCGGCCGGGCGGGATGAAGACCCTGGTCGAACGGTGCC
>NZ_JBYCLB010000085.1:0-1882 GCF_057473705.1 Mycobacterium sp. TH-M15
ATGGCCCGGCACTTCACCATCCTCGCCGACGCGATGGCGGCCGCTCCGGACGCGCCGATCGGGCAGCTGCCGCTGCTCACCGACGACGAGCGCCGCCGGATCGCGGCCTGGAACGACACCCGGGTCGACTATGACGGCCCGGACTGCCTGCACCAGCTGGTGGCGGCGACCGCCGCCCGGGTGCCGGACGCCACCGCGGTGAGCTGCGACGGTCGCGACCTCTCCTACGCCGAGCTGGACGGCCGGGCCAACACGCTGGCGCATCGGCTGCAGCGGCTCGGCGTCGGCCCGGAGGTGGTGGTTCCGGTGCTGCTGGACCGCTCCGAGGACCTGGTGGTGGCGCTGCTCGGCGTGCTCAAGGCCGGCGGCGCGTTCCTGCCGCTGGACCCGGCCCAGCCCAGCCACCGGATGGCCGCGATGCTGGCCGACATCCCGGAGACGCCGGTCTGCGTCACCCACCGCAGACACCTGGGGCAGGTGCCGCCGGAGTTCACCGGCTCCCGGCTCTGCCTGGACCAGCCCGCTCCGGAAGCCGACGCCGACGCCGGGGCCCCGCAGAGCGGGGCGACCTCGGCGAGCACCGCCTACGTGATCTACACGTCGGGATCCACCGGAACCCCCAAGGGCGCGGTCAACACCCACGCCGGCATCCGCAACCGGCTGCGGTGGATGCAGGACGCCTACCCGCTGGACGCCGACGACCGGGTGCTGCACAAGACCCCGATCAGCTTCGACCCCAGCCTCTGGGAGCTGTTCTGGCCGTTGATCGTCGGCGCACGAGTGGTGATCGCCAAGCCGGAAGGCCACAAGGACGCCGGGTATCTGGCCCACACCATCGTCGAACAGCGCATCACCACAATGCATTTCGTGCCGTCCATGCTGCGTCGGTTCCTCGCCGAGCCGGCCTCGGCCGAGTGCACCGGCCTGCGCCGGGTGTTCTGCAGCGGCGAGGCGCTCCCGTACGACCTGCGCGATCAGTTCCTGGCTGTGTTCGACGTCCCGACCGAGCTGTACAACCTGTACGGCCCGACCGAGGCCGCGATCGACGTCACCCACTTCCACTGTCGGCGCGGCGTCACCGACCAGCGGGTGCCGATCGGCCGGCCGATCGCCAACATCGCCATCCACCTGCTCGACGGCCAGCGCCAGCCGGTGCCGGTGGGCGTGGCCGGCGAGCTGTACATCGGCGGTGTCGGGGTCGCGCGCGGCTACCTCAACCGGCCGGAGACCACCTCGGCCAGCTTCGTCGCCGACCCGTTCGCCCCGGCCGACTCCGGCCGGCTGCTGTACCGCACCGGCGATCTGGCCCGGTACCTGCCCAGCGGCGACATCGAATACCTGGGCCGGATCGACGACCAGGTGAAGATCAACGGCTTCCGCATCGAGCCGGGCGAGATCGAAGCCGCGCTGACCAACCATCCCGCGATCGCCGAGAGCGCGGTGGTGGCGGTGCGGGCGCCGGAGTCGGCGAGAGCCGACGGCACCCTGCTGGTCGCCCACATCGTGCCCGCCGACAGGGAAGCGGCCGCCGCTGTGCCGTCAACCGCCGAGCTGCGGCACTTCCTGCTGGACGAGCTGCCCGCCGCGATGGTGCCGGCCGTGTTCAAGACGATCGACGCGCTGCCGCTGACGTCGAGCGGCAAGGTGGACCGCCGGGCGCTGGCCACCGACGACGCAGCCGCCGCGGCTGCGCACCGGTCGGCGTTCGTCGCACCGAGCGACCGGACCGAGCAGGTGCTGGCCGAGATCTGGGCCGAGGTGCTCGGTGTGGAGCGGGTCGGGGTCGAAGACGACTTCTTCGCGCTCGGCGGGGCCTCCACCCAGGCGTTGGAGGTCTCGGTGCGGGCCAACGCCGCCGGCCTGGAGCTGCGGCCGGAGTCGA
>NZ_JBYCLB010000086.1:0-8420 GCF_057473705.1 Mycobacterium sp. TH-M15
CCGGTTGCGGCCGCTGACGCTGTCCGCGCCCAAACCGATGCTGCCCACCGCCGGCCTGCCGTTCGTCACCCACCTGCTGTCCCGGATCGCCGCGGTCGGCATCGAGCACGTGGTGTTGTGCACGTCGTATCAGCCCGGGGTCTTCGAGGCCGAGTTCGGCGACGGCTCCAAGCTCGGCCTGCAGATCGAGTACGTCACCGAGGATGAGCCACTGGGCACCGGCGGTGCCATCGCCAACGTCGCGGGCAAGCTGCGCCACGACACCACGATGGTGTTCAACGGCGACGTGCTCTCCGGCGCCGACCTGGCCGAGCTGCTCGGCTACCACCGGGATCGGGCGGCCGAGGCCACCCTGCACCTGGTGCGGGTCGGCGACCCGCGGGCGTTCGGCTGCGTGCCCACCGACGACGGCCGGGTGACCGCGTTTCTGGAGAAGACCCAGGATCCGCCCACCGACCAGATCAACGCCGGCTGCTACGTGCTGTCCCGGGCGGTGATCGACCGCATCCCGCGCGGGCGGGCGGTCTCGGTGGAGCGCGAGGTGTTTCCGGCGCTGCTCTCCGACGGGGTGCGCGTCTACGGCTACGTCGACACCAGCTACTGGCGGGACATGGGCACCCCGGAGGACTTCGTCCGCGGCTCGGCCGATCTGGTGCGCGGCATCGCCCCGTCGCCGGCCCTGGCCGGGCAGCGCGGCGAGTCGCTGGTGCACGACGGCGCGGCGGTGGCGCCCGGCGCGGTGCTGATCGGCGGCACCGTGGTCGGCCGCGGCGCCGAGATCGGCGGCGGCGCCCGGCTGGACGGCGCGGTGATCTTCGACGGGGTGAAGGTGGAGGCCGGCAGCGTGATCGAGCGGTCGATCATCGGCTTCGGCGCCCGGGTCGGGCCGCGGGCGCTGATCCGCGACGGGGTGATCGGCGACGGCGCCGACATCGGCGCGCGCTGCGAGCTGCTGCGCGGGGCTCGGGTCTGGCCCGGGGTGGTCATCCCGGACGGCGGGATCCGCTACTCGTCGGATGTCTGAGCTGCCGCGCTGCGCCCGTCGCGACCGCTTCGGTGTCCGCTGCTTTCGGGTCGCGGCGCGGTCTTCTCGTCGACGCGGAATCGGTTGGCGCCGAACAACTCGTCGTGGTGCAGGAGGTGCTGCGCCAACCGGCCGAGGCGCGGCTCGCCGCCGTCGTCGCGGTGATCCGGTCCGCGATCACCGCGCGTCAGCGCTGCCATGGCAGCCTATGACACGACCCAATCGAGGTCGAACGCGTTGCCGATGGCATCGGCGAGGGCTGATTCCTGCGACGCGAGAAGGTAGCCGATCTGGCGCCCAAGGTCAGACACCGGGATCGTTTGGATGTTGTCGCAACTGACGACAGACGGTTGATTCAGCCCGTTCACCGCGCCTACCGGGACTTCGGTGGCCAGCCCTCGGACGGTTGTCGTGATCGGGGCGACGGTGACGTTGGTCAGATGTGGACGCACGAACTCGCGGGTGAGAATCAGGACAGGTCGGGACTTGTCAAGCTGAGCGACGTGGATAGGTCGCATCAGTCGATGTCGAGGACGGTACGAGCAGCGTGGCCGGCCACGGTATCCAAACCACTCGAAGACATGCTGGCCGCGAGGATCTCCGCGTCGCGTTCGGCGAGACGACGGCGACGTTCCCGTTGCAGCGCCCGCACCACGACAGCCGCACGACTCCGAGCACGTTGTCCGCGGACTTCGTCATCGATAAAAGCGACGATCTCGTCGGGCAAGCGGACCGCAATCTGTGTGCTCACGTCACCGATGGTACCAGTTTGGTATGCAACTAGCGGGCAACGCACTCATGCCCCGGGTGCACAGGACTCGGGACGCAAGCGCCATCGATGTCGGACCCGCTCGCTAGAATCGAATATATGTTCGATGCACGGCCGAAGATGTCGTCGAGGAGGCGGTCGCCAACTGTTCGCGCTGCGGTTGAGCCGGTGCCGAGCTGAGCGGTGGGCTGTTCACCCCGGACGCCCGGGCGGTGGACCAGGCGTTGGATGCGTTGGCGGGCACCGTCTGCGAACACGACGGCACCGAGCCCGGGTGGCTGGTCTATGCCCCGTCGCAGGCGCTGGCCGACTTCGTGCGCTGCCGGGACCTGACCTGCCGCTGGCCGGCCTCTGACCAGCCGGCGATCGACTGCGATCTGGACCACACGATCTCGGCGTACAGCGCCAGTCGGATGACTGTCGTGCCCTAGCCGCAAAACTCGGCTGGACGGTCACCGAGGAGTTCACCGACAACGACCGCTCAGCCACCTCGGGCAAACCCCGTCCCGGCTTTGAAGCGCTGCTCGACGGCATGGCGGCAGGTGACTACGACGCGGTAATCGTCTGGCACCCCGACCGCATGTACCGCAAGCTATCGGACCTGACCCGGTTGATGGACGTGGCCAAGGGGGTGGAGTTCCGCACCGTCACCGCCGGGGAACTGGACCTGTCCACGCCGACCGGACGCATGCTCGCCGGCATCCTCGGTTCGGTTGCCACCGCCGAGGTCGAACACAAGGCCGAGCGGCAACGCCGGGCCGCCCGGCAGCTGGCCGAATCCGGCAAACCGAAATGGCGGCGTGCGTTCGGCTATGTCGATGCCGGCGGGCACCGCCGCGAGGTGGACCCGGTGACCGGCCCACTGGTCGCCCAGGCCTATCGGGACATCATCGCCGGCGCATCGCTGGGCGACATATGCCGCGGCTGGACGGCGGCCGGGGTGACCACACTCAACGGGAAACGCTGGACACAGCCGCAGCTGTCGATGTATCTCCGCAAGCCCCGTAACGCTGGCCTGCGGACGTACCGTGCTGAACGTGGCTCAGCTGACCCGGGTTCTATTGTCGGCCCGGGTGACTGGCCTGCGCTGGTCGACACGTTCTGGGCGGCGCAGGCGGTGCTCGACGCCCCCGGCCGCCGGCCAGGCCCGAAAACGGTTCGCAAGTATCCGCTGACGTCGGTGCTCGGCTGCGGCAAGTGCGGCCACTACCTGTCCGGGGCATGGGGCAAAACGGCAGCGACATTATCTACGTGTGCAAACGCTGTCGCGGCGTGTCGGTGCGCGCCAAGCACGCCGAACCTATCGTGCACAACCTGGTTGCTGAACGCCTGGCCCGCGCCGACGCCGTTGAACTCCTCAAAGCCGAACAGCACGATGCCGCCGAAGCCGAACAGCTGCGGGCCGAAGTCAACTCGCTGCTGGCGGAAATCGACAACATCGCCATGGAGCGTGCCGATGGTCTGTTGACCGGGCGGCAGGCCAAGCTCGCCACCGACCGGCTGGAAGGCCGCCTGGAAGCGGTACAGGCCCGCCAGCGTGACGCCGAACGGGTGCGGGTGTTCGACGGTATCCCGCTGGGAACCGATGCGGCGCCGGCCGCGGTGGCGGCGTTGTCACCCGACCGTTTCCGTGCCGTGCTCGACGTGCTGGCCGAGGTGACGGTGGAGCCGAAGGGTAAGTCGGGCAACAGGTTCGACCCTGCCCGGGTGCAGGTCACCTGGCGCTGACACGACACAATGACGTGTACGCGACGGTTGGGATGGTCGGCGTCCACTAGACTGGGCAGCACCGCCGGGCGGCCTGGGCGAACGCCGGGCAGCGCGCTGCTGTTCCCGAGCCTGTGCCACGCTGTCGGCGGCGTCCCCGCACCCGAAGCCGACCCACCGAGCGAACCCTGCGGGGACCGCACCGCGATGATGCCCCGCCGGCGCCGCACCCGCGCCCAAAACCGGGCGCACCGCATCGTCACCGAACGACGACAGAACCGCGACGCCCGCACCGCGCGACGAACCACCAGCTACGTCGAGCCGGCACCACGAGACGCCGACAGCGACCCACCACCGTTCTGAGGCCGTTCGCGGCGAACTCCAGCCGGGTGCGGACCGGCCGTCGGCCTGCCTACACCGGCCCGTTCTGACCCGCCACCCGGCTGACCAGGTACGCCAGCGCCGCGTCGGCGCCCGGCGGCAACCCGCCGATCGGCCACCAGCGCAGGTCCACCGACTCGTCGCTGATCGCGATCCGCGCGCCGGCCGGTGCGCGGGCGACGAACTGCAGGTCGAGGTGGCGGGTGGGCAGACCCAGCGAGCAGGTCACCGGGTGCATGTGCACCGCGGCCAGGCTCGCGTCGATGCGCAGATCCGCGATGCCGGATTCCTCGACGGCCTCGCGCAGCGCGGCGGCGACGATGTCGGCGTCGTCGTCCTCGCAGTGCCCGCCCAGCTGCACCCAGCGGCCCAACCGGGGGTGCAGGGTGAGTAGCACCCGGGCGCCGGCGTCGTCGAGCACCAGCGTCGACGCGGTGACGTGGCCGGGTACGCAGTCCCGGGTGCAGGCGTCGGCGCGGGCGTGCACGAAGGCCAGTACCGCGTGCCGCAGCGCGTCCTGGGCGGAGTCCGGCGCGGTCCAGCCGGTGAGCAGCGCGATCGTCGAATCGCGCACACTCATCTGCGCACCAGCAGTCCGTCGGTGGCGGCAGGCGGCCGCGGTTCGGTGACCGGCTCCAGCGGATAGCCGATTGCGATGGCGCCCAACGGCTCCCAGTCGTCGCGCAGCTGCAGTTCGGCCCGGACCAGGTCCGCGGTGAAGATGGTGGAGCCGATCCAGCAGCTGCCCAGTCCGCGGACCGCCAACGCCACCAGCAGCGCCTGCACCGCGGCGCCGACCGCCACGGTGAACATGGTGTGTTCGGCGTCGGTGCGGGCCGCATCCGGATAGTGGTGTGCGCCGTCGGGAACCATGATCGGAACGACGACTTCGGGGGCGTCGTAGAGGATCCGGCCCCGCGCCAAGCGGCGTTCGATCGCGTCGGCCGGTTTGCCGTCGCAGGCCAGGTCGGCGCGCCACTTGGCGGCCATCGCGTCCAGCAGTCGTTCGCGCACGGAAACCGTCTGCAGCCAGACGAACCGCACCGGCCGGGTGTGGTGCGGTGCCGGGGCGGTGAGGGCGTCGGCGACCGCCTCCTCGACCAACTCGGGGGGCACCGGGCGTTCGGCGAACTGGCGGACCGATCGGCGGAGCAGCTGGGCTTGTCGGCGGCCCAGCGCGATGGCCTCGTCGGCGCCGAGCCAGAACAGGTCCTCGGTTCCGGGCCGCACCAGCGCCCCAGCCGTCGACCCGTCATCTGTCAGGGTGAGGCCGCGGAGTACCGCGATCGGGATGTCGGTCAGCTTGCCCTTGACCAGGTCGGCCGCGGCGGCGATCTCGTCGGCCACCGCGATCTCGGTGACCACCAGCTCGTTGCCGTGCCGGTCGGCCGCCCCGGCGTAGGAGTGCAGCACCGGCACGCCGGCGGCACCGATGGCGACGTCCAGCTGCCCGGTGCGCCAGGCGCGGCCCATGGTGTCGGTGATCACCACGGCCACGCTGACCTTGAGCCGTCCGGCGATCCCGTCGCGCAGCGCCGCCGCGCTGGCGTCCGGGTCGACCGGAAGCAGCGCCAGCTCGTCGACGGCCACGTTGGATCCGTCCACGCCGGCGGCGGCCTGGACCAGCCCGATCCGGTTCTCGGTGATCAGGGTGCGCCCCTTGCGGGCCAGCACCCGCACCGCCTCGCGATCGATCAGCTTGCGGCGCAGCGCGTCCCGCGCGTCCGGATCGGTCGGCGCGGCGACGATCCGGCCCTCGCATTTGGAGACGATCTTGCTGGTCACCACCAGCACGTCGGCGTCGCGCAGCCAGGGCGCCGCGTCGGCGATCGCGTCGGCCAAGTCGTCGCCCGGCCGGAACTCCGGCAGCCCGGTCACCGGCAGGATCTCGACCCGGGCGGCGCTGGCGTGCTCGGCGGCGCCGGTGTGCTCGGCCGGAGCCATCAGCGCACCCCGGCGGCGTCGAGCCCGGCGCGCACCATCTCGGCGGTGGCGTCCGGGTCGGTCATCAACAACGGGATCGAGTGCCCGGCCACGCCGTCGACCTGCGCCCGGTCGTCGGGCCCGACCAGCCAGTGGTCCAGAATCCCGGTGCCGGTGCGGGCGCCGTAGTGCCGGCCGACCCCCTCCGAGCTGGACTCCACGCCGATCACCCGCAGGCAGGTGTCGGCCATCCCGCGCAGCGGCTTGCCGGCGATGATCGGCGAATAGCCGACGACCGGCGCCGCGGTGGACCGCAGCGCTCCCCAGATGCCGGGGACGGCCAGAATGGCGCCGATGCTGACCACCGGGTTGGACGGCGCGATCAGGACCACGTCGGCGCAGGCGATCGCGTCGATGACCCCCGGTGCGGCGCCGGCCTTCTCGGCGCCGACGAAGGCGAAGCTGTGGGTGGTCACCGCGGTGCGGTAGCGCACCCACCACTCCTGGAAGTGAATCGCCCGCCGGCTCTCGTCCGCCGGATCGGTGATGACCACGTGGGTTTCGCAGCCGTCGTCGGTCACCGGCAACAGCAGGGCACCCGGTTGCCACCGGTCGCAGAGTGCCGAGGTCACCTGGGAGAGCGGGTAGCCGGCCCGCAGCGCCTGGGTCCGCACCAGGTGGGTGGCCAGGTCGCGGTCACCGAGGTCGAACCAGTCCGGCTGCATGCCGTAGGCGGCCAATTCCTCTTTGACGTGCCATGTTTCGTCGCGATGGCCCCAGCCGCGCTCCGGGTCCACCCCGCCACCCAGGGTGTACATGCAGGTGTCGAGATCCGGGCAGACTCGCACGCCGTGCATCCAGACGTCGTCGCCGACATTGACCACCGCGGCGAGGCTGTGCTCGCCGGTCGGGTGGTCGCCGGCGAACTGGCCCAGGCCGAGCAGGCGCTGCACCCCGAGCAGGAACCGGGCCCCGCCGACCCCACCGACGAGAACGGTGATCTTCACAGCGGATGACGTTACTGCCCGCCGACGATGCGGTCCGTCCCGGAGGGCGGCTGCGGGGGGCGGGCGCAGCGGGGGTGTGGCGGATTCGACAGCGACGCGCCGATCGCCAACACGCCGAAGATTGGTCACGGGATGGTAAGGAATTTGCCGCGACGCCTTGACCCAGACGCATCATAAGTGTGTAATCACACCAGTGTCATTTCTTGGCGGGGTCGACCGGTTCCGGTGACACAGGCCGAGATTCGATCACATGTTCGAATTGAGATGTACCGACATCACAACAGCGGCGACGAAGTTCTGATTCACGACACCAGGTGAGGAGGCGGAGCATGTCCTATGAGCACCTTCGGGGCGTAATGGGAGGCATACCGCACGCCAGTACCGACCCGACTACGGATACCCCGGACACCGGAGGTGCGATCCGTCGACCGCATCTGAGCGTGGTTCCCGACGAGCCCGAGCCGTTCGACCCGTTCGAGTCGGCGCCCGCCACCAACGAGCAGTGGCAGGACCGCGCGCTCTGCGCGCAGACGGACCCCGAGGCGTTCTTCCCCGAGAAGGGCGGCTCGACCCGGGAAGCGAAGAAGATCTGCCAGCGCTGCCCGGTCCGTGCCGAATGCCTCGACTACGCATTGGCGCACGACGAGCGCTTCGGCATCTGGGGCGGCCTGTCCGAACGGGAGCGCCGTCGCCTCAAGCGCGGCATCATCTGACCGGATCCCCGGCGGCCGGCGGCTACCCGTCGTCGATGTCCGGATCGATCACGGTGGGTTCGACGTCCAGGTAGCTGGCCACCTGGGCCACCAGGATTTCATGCAGTAAATCGCCGAGTTCCAGGCTGTCGTGAGCGCGCTGTTCGATCGGCTTGCGGAACAACAGGATCCGAGCGCGGGTGGGATTACCCCGCACATCGACCCCGGCAGGAATCAAGCGCGCCAACGGAATCGGCCCGTCGGCCACCACCTCCGGCGGCCATTGCACGCTTTCCGGGTCCCTCGCGGTGATCCGCGGGATCTCGTCGACGGCCACGTCGAGGGCGGAAACCCGATGCTTCCAGCGCTGCTCGATCGGTTCGTAGGCTTCCAGCACCGCCATGTCGAATCGCTCGGCGCGGGTGCGCCAACCCGGCACGGTCGGCGGCAGCAGCGGGCCACGGATTTCGCGGCCGTGCCGGGATCTTTGCACCAGGCGATGGTAACGGTTGCGCATAGGGTAGGCGGCTATTGCGCGTGTCCGTGGCCGCGCGCAGCTCGGTCCGCGATAGCCTCACGATCGTGAACGTCGTTCCCCGCCGCTGCTGCCGGCCCGGGTGCCCACATTATGCGGTGGCGACGCTGACGTTCGTCTACTCGGACTCCACCGCGGTGATCGGACCGTTGGCCACCGCGCGCGAACCACACTCCTGGGACCTGTGTGTCGGTCACGCCGGCCGGATCACCGCGCCCCGCGGCTGGGAACTGGTCCGCCATGCCGGTCCGCTGCCCAGCCATCCCGAGGACGACGACCTGGTGGCGCTGGCCGATGCGGTCCGCGAGAGCGGCTCGGACCGGGTGCCGGCGGCCGGCGGATGGCAGCCGACACCGACCGGGGCCGCCGGCGGGGTGCTGGC
>NZ_JBYCLB010000087.1:0-2025 GCF_057473705.1 Mycobacterium sp. TH-M15
ACGCCCGGCTCAAACGCTTCGGCACGATGGCCGCAGCGATGGTGTGCTACGTGCTGATCAGCCAAATCGGCCTGGTCGTCACCAACCAGATCGCCAGCACCGCAGCCGCTTCCGGGCCGGCCATCTACACCTACACCTGGCTGGTGCTGATGCTTCCCTACGGCATGATCGGTGTGACCGTGCTGACGGTGGTGATGCCGAGGCTGAGCCGCAACGCCGCCGCCGACGACACCGCTGCGGTGCTCGCCGACCTCTCGCTGGCCACCCGGCTGACGATGATCACGCTGATCCCCACGGTGGCGTTCATGACGGTCGGCGGGTCGGCGATGGGTAGCGCGCTGTTCGCTTACGGCCGATTCGGCGGCGTTGACGCCGGCCACTTGGGCCGGGCCATCGCGATGTCCGCGTTCACGCTGCTGCCCTACGCCGTGGTGCTGCTGCAGTTACGGGTGTTCTACGCCCGCGAGCAGCCGTGGATACCGCTCGCGATCATCGTGGTGATCACGATCGCCAAGGTCGCGGCGTCGCTGATCGCGCCGCATCTGACCGACAACCCCGACCTGGTCGCGGGTTACCTCGGGTTGGCCAACGGCCTAGGTTTCGTGGCCGGCGCAGTCACCGGCTACGTCCTGCTGCGTAATGCGTTGCGGCCCTACGGGGGTCATCTGCTCGCGGTAGCCGAGGTGCGCACGATTCTGGTGACGGCCACCGCGTCGCTGCTGGCCGGGCTGGTTGCCTACCTGGTCGATGTGCTGATGGGTTTGCAGCGGCTGACGACCTACGGCGGCGGTGCTGGTTCGTTGCTCCGACTGGTCGTCCTTGCGGTGGTCATGGTGCCGATTGTGGCCGTGGTCATGGTCCGCGCGCAGGTGCCCGAGGCGCAGGCGGCGCTGGCCAAGGTTCGCGGCTGGATCGGTGCCACGCCGGCCCGCGGCAAAGGCGCGCCGCCGGCTTCTGGCAGTTCAGCCGCTGTCCCGGCGCCGAAACTCGCTGGCCGCGATCACCTGTTGCGCCCCGGCATCGTCACGTACCCTGAGCGCAGGATTGCGGGTGCACCAGCGGGGCGCCCCGTAGCGCGAGACCTCCGGGGTCGGCACCCGGGACAATCAACCAAGGAGGGGCCGGAAACCGGGGACGGGCCGGAAAGAGGAGCGGAGATGGACGACGGCTCATCGGACAGCGCCTCGGTGACAGCTGCTCCCGGACTCTCGTCAACTGCCGGATCGGTTGGCCCGGCCAACGACTTCCACCCCGACGTGCCGGCCGATCCGCACGTCGGCACGGTCAACGCGCCGCGGGGCGACGGTCCGGTGCCGAACGGCGCCGCGGCGGTGATGTCCTCGGACGAGCAGCACCTGGTTCCAGGTGCTGTCATTGCGCGCGGCCGCTATCGGTTGCTGGTGTTTCACGGAGGTGCGCCGCCGCTCCAGTTCTGGCAGGCGCTCGATACCGCGCTGAATCGACAGGTGGCGTTGACCTTTGTCGATCCCGAGGGCGATCTGCCCGACGAGCAGATCCGCGAAATCCTGGCGCTCACCATGGAGCTGAGCCGCGTCGACAAGCTGGGGATCGCCCGCATCCTCGATGTCGTCCACACCGGCACCGGCGGGCTCGTGGTCAGCGAATGGGTCCGGGGCGGCTCGTTGCAGGAGGTCGCCGCCACCTTGCCGTCGGCCGCCGGTGCGTCGCGCGCGATGCAGACCCTGGCCGCGGCCGCCGAGGCTGCCCACCACGCCGGTCTCGCCCTGTCGATCGATCATCCCGCGCGGGTGCGGGTCAGCATCGAGGGCGACGTGGTGCTGGCCTTCCCCGCCACCCTGCCCGACAGCAGCCCCGAGGACGACATCCGCGGGATCGGCGCCGCGTTGTACGCGCTGCTGGTCAACCGGTGGCCGCTGCCGGAGTCCGGCGAGCCCAGCGGGATGGCCCCCGCTCCGTCCGATTCGGCCGGCCACCCCCTCGAACCCAGTGCCATCGATGAAGACATCCCCTTCCAAATTTCTGCGGCGGCCGCTCACGCGATTC
>NZ_JBYCLB010000088.1:0-4588 GCF_057473705.1 Mycobacterium sp. TH-M15
GGCGTGGGCGGTGCAGCTCGACCGGGCGGCCGGGCGACCGGTGAGCGCCGCGGCCGGCGCCGGCGCCGCCGGCGGCATCGGTGCGGCGCTGCTCGCCCTGGGCGCGACCATCGAGTCCGGGGCGCAGCTCGTGGCCCGGCAGACCGACCTGCGCGCCGCCGTCGCCGCGGCCGACCTGCTGGTCACCGGCGAGGGCCGCTTCGACGAGCAGTCGCTGCACGGAAAAGTGGTCGGTGCGCTGGCCGACACCGCCCGGGAGCAGGGCATCCCGGTGCTGGTGCTGGCGGGTCAGGTCAGTCTGGACGAGACCGCGCTGCGGTCGGCCGGAATCATGGCCGCCCGCGCCGTCGCCGACTACGCCGGCTCGGTGCGGTTCGCCCTGGCCGACGCGGCCAACCAGCTGATGGGTCTGGCGTCGGCGACGGCCGCCGAGATCGGTGGGTGAGCGCCTCGGCCCGGTGTCGCCGTCGCGTACCTGCCGTTGCCGGTGTCCGGGTATCGTTGATGCGGTGGGCGCCGACTCCGAGCCGGCCCACCCCCGAATCAAGCGCAAAGGAAGACGCACATGACTGTTGAGGACCAGTCGACCGCTACCCCCGGGGTGGTGCTGACCGCAGAGGCGGCCTCGAAGGTCAAGTCGCTGCTCGCACAGGAGGGCCGCGACGACCTGACCCTGCGTATCGCGGTTCAGCCGGGCGGCTGTGCCGGGCTGCGCTACAACCTGTTCTTCGACGACCGCACCCTCGACGGTGACGTGATCCACGAGTTCGACGGCGTCAAACTGGTCGTCGACCGGATGAGCGCCCCCTACCTGGAGGGTTCGTCGATCGGCTACGCCGACCAGATCGACAAGCAGGGTTTCACCATCGACAACCCCAACGCCGGGGGATCCTGCTCGTGCGGCGACTCGTTCAACTGAGCTGAGCGGACCCGGTCGAGCCGGGCGTCGGGCACCCGCCCGACTAGCCGCCGACGACGGCGATGCCGCCGCCGACGTCGTTGCGGCGCGACACGTATTGCCGTGTCTTGACGAGCAAATCGGCGTGATACGGGCAGTAGGTCACGATCACCTTGACCAGCGCCCCCGGTATCTCCTGCATCGCCAGCCCGTCGTCCTGCATCGTGCGCATGGTCACCAGCGAGCCGGTGAGGTCCGGGTGCGCGTCCATCCACTGGCATGCGGACGGCCCGTGCGCGGTGACCCAATCGTCGACGTCGGCGACCGCCGGTGCGGCGCAGAGCACGCACAGCGCGGCAACGCCGGTGACGGCGATGACGGAGCCCATCCTGAACACCCGGCCAGCGTAACCACGGTCGGCACGATTCAGCGGTGCCGCCGCGCCCGGCACAGCGAACTCTGACCGAAGCGGAAGTCCGCTGCCAGGCTGGCAGCGGCCCGGTGCGGCGGCTGTGGGTAGTCTTGGCTGGTTCGGTGTACCAGACGAAGGGCGAGATCTGTGACGATTGCGGTGACCGGTTCGATCGCGACGGACCATCTGATGCGGTTTCCGGGGCGGTTCTCCGAACAGCTCCTCGCCGATCACCTGCAGAAGGTCTCGCTGAGCTTCCTCGTCGACGACCTGGTGATCCACCGGGGCGGGGTGGCCGGCAACATCGCCTATGCGATCGGGGTGCTCGGTGGTGACGCCGCGCTGATCGGCGCCGCCGGCGACGACTTCGGTGACTACCGCCGGTGGCTCTCCGAGCACGGCGTCGACTGCGAGCATGTGCTGATCTCGAAGACGGCGCACACCGCACGGTTCGTCTGCACCACCGATGTGGACATGGCCCAGATCGCGTCGTTCTACCCGGGTGCGATGTCGGAGGCCCGCGACATCTCGCTGGCCGGCGTCGTCTCGGCGATCGGCACCCCGGAGCTGGTAATCATCGGGGCCAACGACCCGGAGGCGATGTTCTGCCACACCGAGGAGTGCCGCACGCTCGGGCTGGCGTTCGCCGCAGACCCGTCCCAGCAGCTGGCCCGGCTCACCGGCGAGGAGATCCGCCGGCTCATCGACGGCGCGGCGATCTTGTTCACCAACGACTACGAGTGGGATCTGCTGCTGTCCAAGACCGGCTGGACCGAGGCCGACGTGATGAAGCAGGTCGGGCTGCGGGTGACCACCCTGGGCGGCGACGGTGTCGACATCGTCGACCCGGACGGCTCCCGCATCCACGTCGGCGTGGTGCCGGAGAAGAGCCAACTCGACCCCACCGGGGTGGGCGACGCCTTCCGGGCCGGGTTCCTCACCGGCCGCAGCGCGGGCCTGGACCTGGAACGGTCGGCGCAGCTCGGCTCGCTGGTCGCGGTGCTGGTGCTGGAGTCGACCGGCACCCAGGAATGGGGCTGGGACATCGAGGTCGCGGTGAGCCGGCTGGCCGACGCCTACGGCGAGGCGGCCGCCGCTGAGATCGGGGGCGCGCTGGCCGCTACAGCTGGACCGGGTAGCTCGGCTCGCTGATCTGCGGCACCAGGCTCTGCTCGACGAAGACGGCATGCCAGACCATGAAGATCAGCACCGTCCACAACCGGCGGCTGTGATCGCTCACCCCGGTGCGGTGCTCGTCGAGCATCCGGCGGACCGCGGCCAGGTCGACGAGGTGACCCGCGGCTGAGGCGGTCACCGTCTGCTGGGCCCACTCGAGCAGCTCGCCGGCGCGCAGCCAGTGCCGGATCGGCACCGGGAAGCCGAGCTTCGGTCGGTGCAGCACGTGCGCGGGCACGATCGGCTCCAGCGCCCGGCGCAGCGCGTACTTCGTCGTGGTGCGGGTGATCTTGGCCCGCACCGGCAGCCGCGACGCCACCGCGAAGACCTCCGGGTCCAGGAACGGCACCCGTAGCTCCAGCGAGTTCGCCATCGTCATCTTGTCCGCCTTGACCAGGATGTCGCCGCGCAGCCAGGTGAACAGGTCGATGTGCTGCATCCGGGCCACCGGATCCCAGCCGGCCGACTGCGCGTACAGCGGCCCGGTCACGTCGGCGTGCGTCCACTCCGGGCGGAACCCGGGCAGCACGGCGCGCAGCTGCGGATCGGAGAAGCTGCGGGCGTTGCCGTAGTAGCGCTGCTCCAGGGTGAGCGAGCCGCGGTGCAGCAGGCTCTTGCCGCGCAGCCCGTCCGGCAGCGGCGCGGACACCTTCTCCATCGACCGGCGCAGCGGCCCGGGCAGGTGGTCGAACGGCCGCAGTGACAGCGGCTCCCGGTAGATGGTGTATCCGCCGAACAGCTCGTCGGCGCCCTCCCCGGAGAGCACCACCTTGACGTGCTTGCGGGCCTCGCGGGCGACGAAGAACAGCGGCACCAGCGCCGGGTCGGCCACCGGGTCGTCCAGGTACCAGACGATCTCGGGCAGCGCCGCGACGAACTCGGCCGGGCTGACCAGCTTGGTCACGTGCCGCGCGCCGATCGCCGCGGCGGACGCGGCCGCGACGTCAGCCTCGGAGAAACCCTCGCGCTCGAAACCGGTGGTGAAGGTGATCAGCTTCGGGTTGTGCCGGATCGCCAGCGCGGCGATCGCGGTGGAGTCGATCCCGCCGGACAGGAACGCCCCGACGGTGACGTCGGCCCGCATGTGCTTGGCGACCGAGTCCTCCAGCACCGCGGTGATCTCGTCGTAGCGGGCCTGCTCGGTGTCGCGGGCGATCGGGGTGGCGTCGAACCGCGGCGTGAAATAACGACCGACCTCCGGTTCGCCGCCCGGCCGGATGCGGGCGTAGCACCCCGACTCCAGCCGGCGCACCCCCCGGTGCAGCGTCTCCGGCTCGGGCACGTACTGCAGCACCGTGTAGTGCTGGACGGCGCGGGCGTCGATACCGGTGTCGAAACCCACCTGCTCGGCCAGCGCCAGCAGGCACTTCTTCTCGCTGGCCACGGCGGTGCCGCCCGGGCCGGTCGCCATGAACAGCGGTTTGATCCCGAACGGATCCCGGGCGCAGAACAACTCGCCGCTCGCGGTGTCCCAGATCGCGAAGGCGAACATGCCCCGCAGCCGGGTCAACACGCCGACGCCCCAGTGGTGGTAGCCGGCGACGATCGCCTCACCGTCGCCGTCGGTCGCGAACGCCGTGCCGTGCTCGGCGGCCAGCTCCGCGCGCAGCTCCAGGTAGTTGTAGATCTCGCCGTTGAACACCAGTTCGTAGCGATCCGGCTGCTCCGGCGGACCCCACCGCAGCGGCTGGTGCGAATGGGCGATGTCGATGATCGACAGCCGGTTGAAGCCGAACACCACCTGGCCGCCGTCCCAGGCGCCCGGCTCGTCCGGGCCGCGGTGGCGCATCAGGTGGGTCGCATCGGCGACGGCGTCGACGACCTGGCTGCGCGGCCCGGGGCCGACGACGCCGGCCGGAGCGCACACCAGGGCCAGCAGTCCGCACATGGCCTCCCAGTATGCCGTACCGGGTTTGGCCCACCGCAGCGCGCCGACTGCGCCGGGCAGGCCGAACCGGCCAATCGGCAGGTGCGTCGGACCTTCCCGGGCCCGGTGGTCTACGCTGCGTAGTATTCGACTGCTGCACCGGGTCGGCGGGCCCGTCCCTGCGCACGGGGCAGCCGTCGACCCAGGCCGGTTTGTGACACAGGAGGCGCCGACG
>NZ_JBYCLB010000089.1:0-7826 GCF_057473705.1 Mycobacterium sp. TH-M15
CTGCGGTCGTGCACCGATACGCCGAATCGTTTGTGTTCCACCATGATTCCGGATAGCGCGGCGAGCCTGCCGTGCAGCGCCACCGCGGCGTCGGCCAGCACCGGCACGATCGCGGCGGCGGCGTCGTTCTGGTGGTGGTCGCCGTCCGGGCCGGTCAGCTCGAAGCCGTGGCTGCCGGCATACCAGATACCCGGCAGCCCGACCCGATCTCGTACGTCGGCGAGATCGCGGCCGCTGAGCACCGCCACCGGACAGCATGCCGCCAACGCCCGCAACGCGTCCGCCGCGCCGGGCACCAGCCGGGCCGCGGCCGGGTCGTCGACGATCTCGGAGAGGGTGCCGTCGAAGTCGAAGAACACCGCCGGATGGCGCTTGGCGAGCGTCTCGTTGTCTAACAGGGTCCAGGCGTCGGGCAGCGCTGACATCGGCCGGTCCCCGGTGCGGACGCTGATCTGGTCCGGGCCGGCGACGACGACGTCCGCCCCGCGGGTGCCGGCCACCCCGCCCACGCCGATCACCAACGCGAACCCGTCCTCGCGGGCCGCCGCGACGCCGGCGTCGGTGTCGGCGACGACGACGGTCCGGCCCGGCCGGACCGCCAGCCGGCCGGCCGCCTCCATCAACGTGCCGGGCGCTGCCACCGCGGTACGCATCCCGGCGTCGGCCAGCCGCTCCGGCAGGGCGCACGCCGACAGGTCCGTGGCGAACAGTACCGCGTCGTGGCGACGCGGGTCGATGGTGATCGACACGCCCCTACGGTGTCACAGTGCGCGCCGGTTCGGGTGACCGCGTGCGCCGGTCGGCCTAATGTGAAGGGGTGAACCGCGCAATCCTGGTCGGCGTGGACGGCTCGCCGTCGTCGATCGCGGCGGCCGACTGGGCGGCCGGCGACGCGGCGCTGCACGGCCGACCGCTGACACTGGTGAACGTGCTCGCCCCGCCGGTGGTGACGGCCTTCCCGGCGGCCCCGATTCCGGCCGGCTACACCGAGTGGCAACAGGAGCAGGGCCGACGGCACCTGCGCGGTGCGCTGGCCGTCGCCGAGGGCCACGTCGGTCCGGCCGGCCCGCTGCGGGTGGACGCCGAGACGGCGGTGGGGCCGACGGTGCCCACCCTGGTGGATCTCAGCGAGAGCGCGGCGCTGTTGGTGGTCGGCCGCCGCGGGCACGCCCGGCTGCGCCGCGGCCTGCTGGGCTCGGTGAGCTCGGCGGTGGTCCGGCACGCGCACTGCCCGGTGGCGCTCGTCCACCACGAGCACCCGGAGCGGCCGCGGCCGGCTGAGGCTCCGGTGGTGGTGGGCATCGACGGCTCGCCGGTGTCGGAGGCGGCGACGGCGCTGGCATTCCGGGAGGCGTCGCGGCGCGGGGTGGAGCTGGTCGCGGTGCACGCCTGGCGCGACGCCGACCTGTTCGACTTCCCCGGCCTGGATCCGGCGGCCATGCGCGCCGACGGCGAGCTGGTGCTGGCCGAGCGGTTGGCCGGCTGGTCGGAGCGCTACCCGGAGGTGCCGGTGCGCCGGGCGGTGGTCGGCGACCGGCCGGCCGAGGCGCTGGTCGAGCAGTCCCAGTCGGCGCAGCTGGTGGTGGTCGGCAGCCACGGTCGGGGTGGTTTCGCCGGCATGGTGCTCGGGTCGGTCAGCCTGGCGGTGGTTCAGTCGGCGCACTCGCCGGTGATCGTCGTGCGGGGTGCGCCGGCGGCGTCATGACCGCCGATCACACATGGGTCAGCTCTTGGTCGGGACGGCGCTCTGGCACCGGCGGCACCGGTCGGGTGCGTACGTGCTGCGGCCACCAGAACCACTTTCCCAGCAGCGCGGCGATCGACGGCGTCATGAACGACCGGATCACCAGGGTGTCCACCAGCAGCCCCAGCCCGATGGTGGAACCGACCTGGCCGATCACCCGCAGGTCGGAGACGAGCATCGACATCATGGTGAACGCGAACACCAGTCCCGCGGAGGTGACCACCGAGCCGCTGCCGCCCATCGCGCGGATGATGCCGGTGTTCAGCCCGGCATGTACCTCCTCTTTGAACCGCGCCACCAGCAGCAGGTTGTAGTCCGAGCCGACGGCCAGCAGGATGATCACGCTCATCGCCAGCACCATCCAGTGCAGGTTCAGCCCGATAACGTGCTGCCAGATCAGCACCGATATCCCGAACGAGGTGCCCAGTGAGAGCACCACGGTGCCGACGATCACCGCCGAGGCGATCACCGCGCGGGTGATCAGCAGCATGATGATGAAGATCAGGCAGAGCGAGGCGATCCCGGCGATCACCAGGTCATAGGCCGAGCCGTCCTTCATGTCCTTGAACATCGCCGCGGTGCCGCCCAGATAGACCTTGGCCCCCTCCAGCGGGGTGCCCTTGAGCGCCTCGTGCACGGCGTGCTTGATCGGCTCGATGTGGCTGACGCCCGCCGGGGACATCGGGTCGCCCTCGTGGGAGATGATGAACCGCACCGCGTGCCCGTCCGGCGACAGGAACATCTTCATGCCGCGCTTGAAGTCGGGGTTGTCGAACGCCTCCGGCGGCAGGTAGAACGAGTCGTCGTTCTTCGAGTCGTCGAAGGCCTGGCCCATCGCGTTCTGGCCGTCGAGCATCTTCTGCATCTGCCGCTGCAGCCCGTCCATGGTGGACTGCATGGCCAGCTGCTTGGTCCGCATGTCCTTCATCGTCTCGATCATCGGCGGCATGATCTCGGTCATCCGCGGGATGAGCACGTCGAGCCGGTCGATGTCGGGCAGCACCACCTCGAAGTCCTCGCTGAGCTGGTCGATGCCGTCCATCATGTCGAAGATCGACCGGATCGACCAGCACATCGGGATGTCGTAGCAGTGCGGCTCCCAGTAGAAATAGCTGCGGATCGGCCGCCAGAAATCGTCGAAGTCGGCCAACTCGTCGCGCAGCTTCTGGATGTCGCTGAGCATGACGTGCATCTTCAGGTCCATGTCGTGGGTGGCCGCCGCCATCCCGCGGGTTACGTCGAGCATCTGCTCCATGGAGTCGACGGCGACCTGCATGTCGTCGCCCATCTTCAGCATGTCCTGCATCCGGTCCAGCATGTACTGCATATTCAGCTGCTGGGTGGTGCCCTGCATGCTGATCTGGAACGGGATGGTGGTGTGCTGGATCGGGGTGCCAAGCGGCCGGGTGATCGTCTGCACCCGGCCGATGCCGGGCACGTCGAAGACCCGCTTGGCGACCCGGTTGATCACCAGGAAGTCGGCCGGGTTGCGCAGGTCGTGGTCGGCCTCGATCATCAGCAGCTCCGGGTTCATCCGGGCCTGCGAGAAGTGCCGGTCGGCGGCGCGGTATCCGACGTTCGCCGGGACGTAGCCGGGCAGGTAGTTGCGGTCGTTGTAACTGGTCTTGTAGCCGGGCAGGGCGAGCAGCCCGACCAGGCAGACCGCGGTGGTCGCCACCAGCACCGGCCCCGGCCAGCGCACGATCAGCGCACCGATCCGCCGCCAGGTGCGGATCCGCATCGCGCGCTTGGGCTCCAGCATGCCGAACCGGCTGGCCACCGAGACGACGGCGGCGCCGAAGGTGAGCGCGGCGGCGACCACCACCATCATCCCGATCGCCAGCGGGATGCCCAGCGACTGGAAGTACGGCAACCGGGTGAAGTGCAGACAGAAGGTGGCCCCGGCGATGGTCAGGCCGGAGCCCAGGATCACGTGGCCGGTGCCGTGATACATGGTGTAGAAGGCCGACTCCTTGTCCTCGCCGACGGCGCGGGCCTCCTGGTAGCGGCCGAGCAGGAAGATCGCGTAGTCGGTCGAGGCGGCGATGGCCAGGGTCACCAGCAGGTTCACCGCGAACGTCGAGAGCAGGATGACGTTGTAGTAGCCCAGCACCGCGATCACCCCGCGGGCCGCGCTCAGCTCGAAGACCACCATGCCCAACACCAGCAGCACCGTGGCGATGGACCGGTAGACGAAGAGCAGCATCACGATGATCACCACGAAGGTCAGCGCGGTGATGATCTTCAGGCTGTGGTCGCCGGCGATGTCCTGGTCGGCGTTGAGCGCCGCGCCGCCGGTGACGTAGGCGTGCACCCCCTCGGGGGCGGGGGTGTCGGCGATGATCTTCTGGACCGCCTCCACCGACTCGTTGGCCAGCGTCTCGCCCATGTTGCCGGCCAGGTACACCTGCACGTAGGCGGCCTTGCCGTCGGGGCTCTGCGAGCCGGCGGCGGTGAGCGAGTCACTCCAGAAGTCCTGGATGTGCTCGACGTGGATGTGGTCGGCGGCCATCTTGGCGACCAGCTGGTCGTAGTAGGCGTGCGCGGCGTCGCCGAGCGGTTGGTCGCCTTCGAGCACCACCATCGCCGAGCTGTCCGACTTGAACTCGTCGAAGACCTTGCCGATGCGCTTCATCGCGATCATCGACGGGGCGTCCTTGGGGCTCATCGAGACCGCCCGCTCCTTGCCGACCTCGTCGAGCTGCGGTACCGCGGTGTTCACCACCACGGTGAGCGCGACCCAGGCCAGCATGATCGGCAGCGCGAGCCGGCGGATCCACTTGGCGATGCCGTTGTGGCCGCCGTGGCCGGCGGACGCGGCCTGCGGGATGGGCGGGATCACCCCGGTCGGGGCGTCGGAGTCGCTGCTCATGCGGACTTCACCAGGCAGAAGGTCTGGGCGAGCACGCCGCTGGTGATCCGCTCGTCTTTGACCACGCCGTCGACGGTGATCCGGCAGCCGATGGTGGTGCCGTCGCCCTGCGCGACCACGGTGGGGCTGACCGCCGGGTCGGTGGTCGACAGGGTGAGCGACCAGGGCAGGCCGACCCGGTCCTGGCGCTGGGGCTGGGCATCCAGGTCCAGGTAGTTGACGTCGGCGTAGGTACCGTTCGGGCTGAAGACGTCATACACCACGACCTTGGGGTTGAAGGGCTTGGTGTCCTCGAACGGTTGAGCGGTATTGGCGTTGTCGTCGCCGCCGAAATACCCGCGCACCCGCGCGACCGTGAACGCGCCGGCGGTCACCACCAGCGCGACGACCAGCGGGAGCCAGGTGCGTCTGAGGACGCCGAGCATCGCAACCCCTGTCCTCTCGCGTTCCATCGGAGCCGTAACCTTGCTGATGTAGCAGGTTAGCGGATCAAACTTTTTTCGTCACGTCGTGTGCGTTATGCGGAGACGCGCGTCCCGTCGGCCGATGCCCGGCGTGAAATCCGAGCCCGACCTGGGCGAAGCCGGGCCCGCCCCGGTGCCGGGCTCGGCCCGGGCGAGCGGGTCGGGTATGGCGGGCCGCACACGGTGTCGCCAGATGTGGCGGGCCTCACGCGGTGTCGCCGGATGCGAGAAGAACGGCCCTGGGCATCGGGCGAATCAACGGCACCGAACATACGTTCGATACACTCGTCGGATGGGCTGGGGTGACGGCCCGCCCAGCTGGGCGGAGATGGAGCGGGTGCTGGACGGCAAGCCGCGCCATGCCGGCGGCGCCACCCCGGGGACGTTGTCGACCGCCCGGCGCGACGACGGCCCGGCGTGGTCGCACAAACGCGGACGGTATCAGCCGCCCGACGATGATCGGAGGGGCCGGTCGTTGGTGCCCTACGCCGAACTGCACGCCCACTCGGCGTTCAGCTTCCTGGACGGGGCCAGCACCCCGGAGGAGTTGGTCGAGGAGGCGGTCCGGCTGGATCTGCGCGCCATCGCGCTCACCGACCACAACGGGCTGTACGGGGTGGTCCGGTTCGCCGAGGCGGCCCGGGAGCTGGGCGCCGTGGGGCAGGAGATAGCCACCGTGTTCGGCGCCGAGCTGTCGCTGGGCGGGGCCGATTCGACGCGCACCGATCACCCGGACCCGCCCGGCCCGCACCTGCTGGTGCTGGCCCGCGGCCCGGAGGGCTATCGCCGGCTCTCCCGCCAGATCGCCGCCGGGCACCTGGCCGGCGGCGAGAAGGGCCGGCCGCGTTTCGACCTCGACACCCTGACCGACGCCGCGGACGGCCACTGGCAGATCCTGACCGGGTGCCGCAAGGGCCATGTGCGACACGCGCTGGACACCGGTGGCCCGGATGCCGCCGCCGCGGCGCTGGCCGACCTGGTGGACCGGTTCGGGCAACGGCGGGTTGCCGTCGAACTGACCCGGCACGGTCACCCGTGCGACGACGAGCGCAACGCGGCGCTGGCGGCGCTGGCACCGCGCTTCGGGGTTCCGGTGGTGGCCACCACCGGGGCGCACTTCGCCGGGCCGTGTCGCGGCCGGCTGGCGATGGCGATGGGTGCGGTGCGCGCCCGCCGGTCGCTGGACTCCGCCGCCGGCTGGCTGGCCCCGCTGGGCGGGTCGTATCTGCGCTCCGGGACCGAGATGGCCCGGCTGTTCGCCGCGCAGCCGCAGGCGGTGCCCGCGGCTGCCGAGCTCGGCGAGCGGTGCGCGTTTCCGCTGGCGCTGATCGCCCCGCGGCTTCCGCCGTTCGCGGTGCCGCCCGGACACACCGAGGACAGCTGGCTGCGGCGGTTGGTGATGACCGGTGCGGGGGAGCGCTACGGACATCCCGAGGGCACGACGCGGGCCCGGAAAGCCTACGCCCAGATCGACCACGAGCTGGAAGTCATTGCCCAGCTGAGGTTTCCGGGCTATTTCCTGGTGGTGCACGACATCGTCGAATTCTGCCGACGCAGTGACATCCTGTGCCAGGGCCGGGGATCGGCGGCCAACTCGGCGGTCTGCTACGCCCTCGGCGTCACCGCGGTGGACCCGGTGGCCAACGAGCTGCTCTTCGAGCGGTTCCTGTCGCCGGCCCGGGACGGGCCACCCGACATCGACATCGACATCGAGTCGGACCAGCGGGAGAAGGTGATCGGCTACGTCTACGACAGATACGGTCGCGACTACGCCGCCCAAGTCGCCAACGTCGTCACCTACCGGGGCCGCAGCGCGGTACGGGACATGGCCCGCGCGCTGGGCTACTCGCCGGGGCAGCAGGACGCCTGGAGCAAGCAAGTCGGCCGGTGGGGCGGGCCCCCCGACACAGAAGGCATCCCCGATCCGGTAGTGGAGCTGGCGGCCCAGATCGCCCACCTGCCCCGCCATCTGGGCATCCACTCCGGCGGCATGGTGATCTGCGACCGGCCGATCGCCGACGTCTGCCCGGTGGAGTGGGCGCGGATGCCGGGCCGCAGCGTGCTGCAGTGGGACAAAGACGACTGCGCGGCAATCGGTTTGGTCAAGTTCGACCTGCTCGGCCTGGGGATGCTCTCCGCGTTGCACTACGCCAGGGACCTGGTGGCCCAGCATCGGGGTGTCGAGGTGGACCTGGCCAAGATCGACCTGTCCGAGCCGGCGGTGTACGAGATGCTGTCCCGCGCCGACACCGTCGGGGTGTTCCAGGTGGAGTCGCGCGCCCAGATGGCCACCCTGCCGCGGCTGCGCCCCCGCGAGTTCTACGACCTGGTGGTGGAGGTGGCGCTGATCCGCCCGGGGCCGATCCAGGGCGGGTCGGTGCACCCCTACATCCGGCGCCGCAACGGCGTCGACCCGGTGGTCTACGACCATCCGTCCACCCAACGAGCGCTGCGAAAGACGTTGGGGGTGCCGTTGTTTCAGGAGCAGTTGATGCAGCTGGCGATCGACTGCGCGGGGTTCTCGGCGGAAGAGGCCGATCAGCTGCGCCGGGCCATGGGGGCCATACGATCGGTGCAGCGGATGCGCCGGCTGCGTGAGCGGTTCTACGACGGCATGCGCGAGCGGCACGGCGTCGCCGGCGAAGTGGCCGACCGGATCTACGAGAAGCTGGAGGCGTTCGCCAACTACGGATTCCCGGAGAGTCACGCGCTGAGCTTCGCGTCGTTGGTGTTCTACTCGGCGTGG
>NZ_JBYCLB010000090.1:0-13111 GCF_057473705.1 Mycobacterium sp. TH-M15
GCAGGAAGCGCCACAACGCCGCCGGCCCGGCGATGTCACCGGGGAACCGGCAGCCCAGGCCGATCACCGCGATCGGCTCGTCCAGCGCGGCCCGGCCGCTGTCGATGACCGCGACGTCGGCGTCGGTGTCGCCACCGGTGAGGAACCGGGCCAGCGCAGCCACCGTGGGGTGCTGCCAGAACTCCACCGGCGAGACCGGCCGGTCCAGCAGTTCGGCCAGCTCACCGGCGAGCACCACCGCCTCACGCGACCCGACGCCGAGGTCCTTCAGCGACGCGTCGACGTCGATCTCGTCGGGCAGGCAACCGACGTTGGTGACCAGGTAGTCGACCAGCCAGTTGCGCAGGCCGGTCTCGTCGAAGGCGCTCATGCGGGGGTGTCCAGCCGGGTGAACTGGTCCAGCCGGTACCGGTCGGCACAGGTCGAGCGGCGCACCTTGCCGCTGGTGGTGATCGGGATGGCACCCGGCGACACCGCCACCAGGTCGGTGATCCGCACCCCGTGCAGCTTCGAGACCGCCGCTGCCACCTGCTGTCTGACGGTGTGCAGCGTGTCGCCGATCGGCAGGGCGCCGGCCCGCTGCTTGAGTTCGGCGATCACCACCAGCCGTTCGCCGCGCTCGCCCGGCACCGAAACCGCCACCGTCCGGCCGCCGGTGATCTGCTGGACGGTGGCCTCGATGTCGTCCGGGTAGTGGTTGCGCCCGTCGACGATCAGCACGTCCTTGATCCGGCCGACGATGAACATCTCACCGTCGACGACCACCCCGAGGTCCCCGGTCCGCAGCCACGGACCCGCAGGCGTCCCCGGCGACGGGGTGGTGATCCGTCCGTGGAACGTCTCCTCGCTCAGCTGCGGATTCCGCCAGTACCCCCCGGCGACGTTGTCGCCGTGCACCCAGATCTCGTCGACCTCGCCGGCGGGCTGCTCGAGACCGCTCTGCGGGTCGACGATCCGGACGGTGCAGGCACGTGGCGTGCCGTGGCCGACCAGCTCCGAGCCGGGACCGGCGCAGCGCTCGGCGTGGCCCGCGGAGAGTTTCTCGTAGTCGAACCGGGCGAGCACCGGGGCGCGACCCGGGTCCGACGACATCACATACAGCGTCGCCTCGGCCAACCCGTACGACGGGCGCGTCGCGCTCTCCGGCAGGTTGAGGCGAGAGAACCGCTCGATGAACCGTCGCACGGTCATCGGGTGCACCCGTTCGGAGCCGTTGATCATGACGTGCACATGGCCGAGGTCGAGGCCGGTCATGTCCTCGTCTGACGTGCGGCGCGCCGCCAGGTCGAAGGCGAAGTTCGGCGCCGCCGTCATCGGTTGGGTACTACCGGCCAGCAGCTGCATCCAGCGCGCCGGCTTCTGCAGGAAGGCCATCGGACTCGTTATCACCGCGTGACATCCGGAGACCAGCGGAGCGAAAATCCCCAGCAGCAAACCCATGTCGTGGTAGAAGGGCAGCCACGAGACGAACGTCGTGCTCGGCGTCGGAGCGTTGCCGCTCTCCGGGAAGTAGTCGGCGAACACCTGCCCGACGTTGGTCAGCACGTTGTGGTGCGTCACCACCACGCCGGCCGGCGCCCGGGTCGACCCGGAGGTGTAGTGCAGCAGCGCGATTTTCCCGGGCCAGGCGGCGGTTCCGGCGTGTCGCGCCGGCTTCGCGTACAGGTCCAGCGCGTCGACCTCGATCACCGCCGGTGCCGGGCCGGCGACGCCACGCACACATGAGTCGACGTCGACGACAACCGCCGATGTGGTCAGGATCACCGCCGGGGCACAGTCTTTCAGCGCCGCGGCGACCCGATCGTCGTGCGCACCGGCCAGCGGAACCGGCAGCGGAACCGCGATCATCCCGGCGGCCACCGCACCCAGGAACGCGGCGATGTACTCCAGGCTCTGCGGCGCGAGAATCGCCACCCGGTCACCCGGTGACCCACAGGACAGCAGCTCGGCGGCGACGATCTGTGCGCGGCCGTGGATCTCGGACCAGGTCAGGGTCTGCGCGGAGCCCGGGCCGGTGACGTCGTAGTCGACGAAGGTGAAGGCCGGTGCGTCCGGCTGCAGGCGAGCGCGGTCGTCCAGCACCGTCGATAGCGACGGCTCAACTGCTGACATCTCCGGTACTCCCTCTGCGCGGTATCGAGCGGTATCAAGCGGTGCGGCGGCAACGGTCCGAGCACTCCAGGCGGAGCGGTCGGCACCGGCCATCCGCTAACCTCATGCGGGGGAATCCAATCGGCTGAATCTCCCCTGCCGGTACCACTCGGCGGATTCCGACCGGCGCACCTTCCCGCTGGTGGTGATCGGGATGTCACCCGGCGAAACCAGCACCAAATCCGACACCCGCACCCCATGCAGGTTCGCAATCTCCGATGTCACTCGTCGTTTGACGGAGTCGAGCCTGCCCAGAATCTCCTGGTCCGAGCCGCCCTTCTTCTTGAGTTCGGCGATGACCACCAGTTGTTCGCTGTGATCCGCCGGAACCGAGACCGCCACCGCCCGACCACCGGTGATCTCCTGGACGGTGGCCTCGATGTCGTCCGGGTAGTGGTTGCGCCCGTCGACGATCAGCACGTCCTTGATCCGGCCGACGATGAACAGCTCACCGTCGACGATCACCCCGAGATCCCCGGTCCGCAGCCACGGGCCCGACGGGGTGCCGGGGACCGGGTCGGCCAGCCGACCGCCGAAGGTGCGCTCGGAGAGCTCCGGGTTGCGCCAGTAACCGCCGGCCACGTTGCGGCCGTGCACCCAGATCTCGCCGACCTCGGTGGCCCGTTGCTCGGTCCGGGTCTCCGGGTCGACGATCCGCACCGTGCAGGCGCGAGGTACGCCGTGGCCGACCAGCTCCGAACCGGTGCCCTCGCAGCGCTCGGCGTGCCCGGCGGAGAGCTTCTCGTAGTCGAAGCGAGCGACCACCGGCGCGCGACCCGGGTTCGACGACGCCACGTACACCATCGCCTCGGCCAGCCCGTAGGACGGCTTCAGTGCGGTCGCCGACAGGTGGAACGGGGCGAACCGCTCGGTGAACCGGCGCAGCGTCGCCGCATGGACCCGTTCGCTGCCGCTGAGGATGGTGTGCACGCTGCCCAGATCCAGCCCGGCCATGTCGTCCTCGGAGGTGCGCCGCACCGCCAGTTCGAAGGCGAAGTTGGGCGCCGCCGAGAACGACAGGCTGTCGGCCATCAACCGGATCCACCGGGACGGCTTCTGCAGGAACGCCACCGGGGAGGTCAGCACCGCCGGGAACTCCCGCAGCACCGGCGCCATGATGCCCAGCAGCAGGCCCATGTCGTGGTAGAACGGCAGCCACGACACCATGGTCAGCCCGGCCGGCGGCTCCCCGCCGTTGTCCTCGAAGTAGTCCGCGATCACCTGGTCGAGGTTGGCGACGATGTTCTCGTGGGTCACCACCACCGCGGTGGGGGTGCGGGTGGAGCCGGAGCTGTACTGCAGCAGCGCGGTCTTGCTGTGCGGGGCGGCGGCCAGGTCGAAGTCCACCGGGCTCTCCAGGTCCAAGGCGTCGACCTCGATCACGGTCGGCGCGGTGCCGGCCAGACCGTGGGCGCAGCCGACCACCGCGTCGGCCGTCTCCGACGTGGTCAGGATCGCCACCGGTGAACAGTCGTTCAGGGCCGTGCTGACCCGTTCGTCGCGGGCACCGGCAAACGGCACCGGCAACGGGACGGCGACCCGCCCGGCCGCCATCGCCCCCAGGAAACCGACCAGGTACTCCAAGCCCTGGGGCGCCAGGATCGCCACCCGGTCACCGGGCGTCCCGTGCCGCAGCAGTTCGGCGGCGACCACCCGGACCTGCTGCAGGACCTCGGACCAGGTCAACGTCTCCCGGCAGCCGGCCGGGTCGACGCCGTAGTCGACGAAGGTGAACGCCGCCGCGTCCGGCTTGCGTCCCGCCAGCTCCGCCAGCTCCGCCAGCGCAGCGGGAATGGAACGGAGTTTCGACGACATACCTCGTTCCCCCCTCGTATTTACATCCTCCTAAAGGACGCCGTGCCCGCGTTTAGGAGAGGCTAACACCGGAGGAGACCGCCCGCTAGAAGCCGTCCCCCGCGGCAACTCGGGCCACGTCACCGAAGCCCAGGACCACTTTCTATCAATCCGCTGTGCATTCCTCTGAATTACTCAGCGCATCAATGCGGTCAACCGTAGGTACCGGTCGTCGGAGACCTTACCCATCGGTAGCGACCGGTGCAAACCGCACGCCGGCTAGCTGCGTTGACGCTGCGCGATCTTGGCCTCGATATCGCCGACCAGCTCCGGCAGGTGATCGGTGAGATAGAAGTGGTGGCCGGTGAACACCCGGGAGGTGAATTCCGCCGTGGTCCGCTCCGACCAGCCGGCCACCTTCTCCGGGGTGGCGACGTCGTCATTGTCACCGAGGAACGCATATATCGGGCAGGACACCCGCGCATCGGGCGCGCATTCGTAGTCGGCAATGGCCTTGAAGCCGCGCAGCGTGGGCAGAATCTTCGCCGCGAACTCGGCGTCCTGCAGGAATTCCGGATTCGCCCCGGTCATCTCGCTCACCGCGTCGAGCAGGCCCCGGTCGGACGCCGGAATGTAGTCGTAGCCGATCCGGCCGGGTGCGGCGCAGGCGGAGACGACCAGCGCGGCCACCGGGTTGCCGGCCGTCTCGAACCGGCACGCCACCTCGAAGGCCAGCAGGGCGCCCATGCTGTGGCCGAAGAACGCCGCGCCGCCGGCGGCCACCTCCTTCGGCGAGATCATCCCGCACACCTTGTCGGCCAGGTCGGGGATGCCGGTGAACGCCCCGAGGTCGTGCGTGCCGCCCGATCCGGGGTATTGGACCGCGACGCATCGCACCGCGCCGGAGAAGGTCTTGGCGAACGGGATGTAGTACTGCGGCGACCCGCCGGCGTGCGGAAAGACGTAGAGCGTCGTCGGGCGTTCGGTCACCCGGACACCATACCGGCGGGGGCCGACCATGCCGGGGGCCCTCACCGCCAGAGCGGGTGCTCGGCCAGCCAGTCGTCGCCGACGTCCCGCGGGTCGGCACCGGCGGCGACCCGGCGGCGCATGGCGGCCAGGTCGGCGGTGTCCAGCGCCCCGGCCACCTGGTTGAGCGCCAGCAGCTGGGCCTCGCCCAGTTCGTTGCGCCGGTACAGCGGCACCACGTTCTCGGCGCGCACCAGGCTCGGCGCGCGGTCGGTGAGCCGCACCAGGCCCGCCGGGACCGCCGGGGCGGCGGTGCTGGTCCACGCGGCGGTCAGCTGACCGGCCCGCAGCGCCGCGAACAACGCGGTGTCGTCGGCGAATTCCCGCGCTGCCGGCGGTCGGCAGCGGCCCAGCTCCGTCGGCGTCCGGGCACCGGCGACCCGGCCGAGGGCCAGTCGGTCGCAGCGGCGGGTGGCCGCCTGCAGATCGGTGCTGTCCCAGCCGGCGGCGGTGGCGCCGGTCACCGCCAGCGCCGGCTTGTCCTGGGCGGCGGTGGCGTAGTCACCGGCGGCGATCCCCTCCGGCAGGGCGCCGACCAGGGCCCGGTAGACCTGCCGGTCCGACCGCACGGTCGCGTCCGGCGCGAAGACCGCCAGCAGCCGGCCGGTGAAGCCGGGCAGCACGCTGATCGACCCGGAATCCAGGGCGCCGACCGGGTCGGCGGTGGTCTGCACGTGCGCCGGAACGCCGGTGCCGCGCAGCGCCCCGGCGTACACCGACGCCAGGATCAGCGACTCCGGATCCGCGGTCGCGCCGACGGCCAGCGACGGCGGCCCGGGCGGGGTGCCGCAGCCGGCCAGCAGCAGCGCTGCCAGGGCCAGCGCCGCGCCGCGCACGCTACCAGCCGGCCGCACCGGCGACCGCGGCGGCGACCGCCGGCTCCACCCGCGGGTCCAGTGGGCTGGGCACGATCCGATCCGGGGCCAGGTCGTCGCCGACGACGGAGAAGATCGCCTCGGCGGCGGCGAGTTTCATCGACTCGGTGATCCGCCGGGCGCCCGCGTCGAGTGCGCCCCGGAACACCCCGGGGAACGCCAGCACGTTGTTGATCTGGTTCGGGAAGTCGCTGCGGCCGGTGGCCACCACCGCGGCGTGCCGGGCGGCCAGGTCCGGGTGGATCTCCGGGTCGGGGTTGGAGAGCGCGAACACGATGCCGCCCGGGGCCATCGACGCGATCACCTCCTCGGGGACCACGCCGCCGGAGGCGCCCAGGAAGACGTCGGCGCCGGCCAGCGCCTCGACGATGCCGCCGGTGCGCCCGGCCGGGTTGGTGCGCCGCGCCAACTCGTCTTTGATTGCATTCATCCCGGCGCGCCCGGCCTGCAGGATGCCCCGCGAATCCAGCACGGTGACGTCGGTGACGCCGACCGAGAGCAGGATGTCGGCGCACGCCACGCCGGCCGCCCCGGCGCCGGAGACCACCACCCGCAGCGAGGTCAGGTCGCGGCCGAGCAGCTTGGCCGCCCCCTGGAGTGCGGCCAGCACCACGATCGCGGTGCCGTGCTGGTCGTCGTGCATCACCGGGCAGTCCAGCGCCTCGATGGCACGGCGTTCGATCTCGAAGCAGCGGGGCGCGGAGATGTCCTCCAGGTTGACCGCGCCGAACGACGGCCGCAGCCGCACCAGGGTCGCCACGATCTCGTCGGGGTCGGTGGTGTCCAGCACGATCGGGATGGAGTCCAGGCCGGCGAACGTCTTGAACAGCGCCGCCTTGCCCTCCATCACCGGCAGCGCCGCCGCCGGGCCGATGTCGCCGAGGCCGAGCACCGCGGTGCCGTCGCTGACCACCGCGACCAGCCGGTGCGCCCAGGTGTAGCGGGCGGCCAGGGTGTGATCGGCGGCGATCGCCCGGCTGACCTGTGCCACCCCGGGGGTGTAGGCGACCGACAGCGCCCGCTGGCTGTCCAGCGAAGACTCGAGCGCCACGCCGATCTTGCCGGCCAGGTGCGCCTCGAAGATCTCCTCGTCGCCGATGACGAGCTGGACGGTGCGCGCCTCGGGCGGGTTTTCCGGCATCGGTGGCAAGCGTACTGCGCGCTGCCGCACCGGCAGACGCCGAGTCAGTGCCGCTCAGACCAGGCCGAGGCCGGTGACCGCGTCGCGCTCCTCGGCGAGCTCGGCGGTGGAGGCGTCGATCTTGGCCCGGGAGAAGTCGTTGATCTCCAGGCCCGGCACGATGCTCCAGTCGCCGTTGGCGGTGGTGACCGGGAACGACGAGATCAGCCCCGCCGGTACCCCGTAGGAGCCGTCGGAGACCACCGCCATCGAGACCCAGTCCCCGGCCGGGCTGCCGTGCAGCCAGTCGCGGGCGGCGTCGACGGTCGCCGACGCGGCCGACGCCGCCGACGACGCACCGCGGGCGTCGATGATCGCCGCGCCGCGCTTGGCCACCGTCGGGATGAAATCGTTCTCGATCCAGGCCTGGTCGTTGACCACCTCGGCCGCGTTGCGGCCGGCGACCTCGGCGTGGAAGACGTCCGGGTACTGGCTGGCCGAGTGGTTGCCCCAGATCGTCATCTTCTTCACGTCGGTCACCGCGACACCGGCCTTCTTGGCCAGCTGGGTGACCGCCCGATTGTGGTCCAGCCGGGCCAGCGCCGAGAACCGCTCCTTGGGGATGTCGCGGGCGTTGCTCATCGCGATCAACGCGTTGGTGTTGGCCGGGTTGCCGGTCACCCCGACCCGGACGTCGGAGGCGGCGACCGCGTTGAGCGCCTTGCCCTGCGCGGTGAAGATCGCCCCGTTGGCCTCCAGCAGGTCGCTGCGCTCCATGCCCGGCCCGCGCGGCCGGGCGCCGACCAGCAGCGCCAGGTTGACGCCGTCGAAGATCTTCTTCGGGTCGGCGCCGATCTGGACGTCGGAGAGCAGCGGGAACGCGCAGTCGTCGAGCTCCATCACCACACCCTCGAGTGCCTTGAGGGCGGGCTCGATCTCCAGCAGTCGCAGCTCGACCGGCCGATCGGCGCCGAGCGCGCCGGCGGCGATCCGGAACAGCAGGCTGTAGCCGATGTGACCGGCGGCGCCGGTGACGGCCACCTTGAGTGGGGTTGCGCTCACGTCAGGTTGCTCCTCGCACAGGGATTGGGTCGACGGTGCTCCGGGTCGAAACTAGCGCACCCGGCCCCGGCGGGTTCCCCCCGGGGGACCCGCGGTGGGCCCGCGGTGGGCCCGCGGTGGGCCCGCCCGACCGCCCGAAAACCCGCGTAGCATGGCCCGGGCGAATACCGGCCGATACCGCGACGGGAGGGTGACATGCCGTCGTTTCGCGCGTCACCCCGGTCGGCGCCCGGCCGGGCCGCCGACCCGCGGGCCGACGCCTCGGCGGTGCCGGCGATCGTCGACTGCGGCGTCTACGCCGACGGGGTCCGGCTGCCCGGGGTCTACTCCCCCGCCGAGGCGATGGCCGCGGTGCGGGCGATCGAAACCGACGAAGACGGCACCGGCAGCGCGTTCGTCTGGATCGGCCTGCACGAACCGGACGCCACCCAGATGCAGAACGTCGCCGACACCTTCAGGCTGCACGCCCTGGCGGTCGAGGACTCCGTGCAGGCCCACGCCCACCAGCGGCCGAAGCTGGAGCTCTACGACGAGACCCTGTTCCTGGTCCTCAAGACGGTCAACTACATCGCGCACGAGTCGGCGCTGCTGCCCCGCGAGATCGTCGAGACCGGCGAGATCATGATCTTCGTCGGCCCGAACTTCGTGATCACCGTCCGGCACGGCGAGCACAGCGGGCTGGCCGAGGTGCGCAAGCGGCTGGACGCCGAGCCGGAGCAGATGCGGCTGGGGCCGTACGCGGTGATGCACGCCGTCGCCGACTACGTCGTGGACCGCTACGTCGAGGTGACCAACCTGATCGAGACCGACATCGACGCCATCGAGGAGGTGGCGTTCGCGCCGGGCAGCCGCACCGACGTCGAACCGATCTACCAACTCAAACGTGAGGTCGTGGAGCTGCGCCGGGCGGTGGCGCCGCTGTCGGGGCCGTTCCAGCGGATGCAGACCGAATACCGGGACCTGATCTCCAAGGAGGTGCGGCGCTACCTGCGCGACGTCGCCGACCACCAGACCCACACCGCCGAGCAGATCGCCAGCTACGACGAGATGCTCAGCTCGCTGGTGCAGGCGGCGCTGGCCCGGGTGGGGATGCAGCAGAACACCGACATGCGCAAGATCTCGGCCTGGGCGGCGATGCTGGCGGTGCCCACCTTGATCGCCGGGATCTACGGGATGAACTTCGCCAACATGCCGGTGCTGCGCTGGACCTGGGGCTATCCGGTGACGCTGCTGCTGATGCTGTGCATCTGCGTCATCCTGTACCGCACCTTCCGGCGCAACGGCTGGCTCTGAACGATCAGCGGGGCTGCGACGCCCGGCGGTCGGCGTCGAGCACGTCCACCCCGTCGATCCGCCACGCCTCCCGCATCGCCGCGGCGCCCTTGAGCCGCACCCAGGCCGCCTCGGTCGCGGTGATCGGGGTGGCCGCCAGGAAGCGCACCGGCTCGCGGGGCGGCTCCAGCGTTCCCCCGCGAGCGGGAGGTGCCCCCAGGTCGGCGACGTCGCTCTCGCCGAGCAGCACCGCGGTGAACGGCACCGGCCCGGACGGCCGGGTCCACAGCGGCGCGCCGAGGTCGAGCAGCGCGTCGGCGGTGAGCACCACGCCCTCCACCGCCGGCGACGCGGCGAGCACGGCCAGGCTGCGGGCCAGCCCGGTGTCGGCGCCGGGGACCCGCAACCGCAGCACCACCTCGGCGCGCGGGCCGCGGACCGGGTCGGCGAGGTTCTCGGCGGGGTCGCCCATCGGGTGCCGGGAGCAGCCGACGGTGGCGTAGTGCACCACCCGGTCGGGTCCCGGGCCGTAGCGCAGCACCTCGATCGGTTCGGCGCCGACGAAGGTGATCCGGGCGACGTCCGGGTCGGCGACGATCCCGGTGCCGGCGAAGTGGTCGGTCAGATGCGCCCGCACCCGGTCCAGGTCGTCGCTCACTCGGCCGGCGGAATGGTCAGGTTGACACCGGAGTCGGCGTCGAACAGCACGATCTTGCCGGTGTCCAGGAGCAGCTCGGCGGGGCTCCCGCCGGCGACCTTGGACGCCGCCGGCACCCGGGCCACCAGCTCCGCGTCGGCGCCCGGCGCGCCGCCCGCCGGGGTGAAGTACAGGTACTTGTCGGCGCCGAGCGACTCCACCAGGTCCACCGCCGCGGCGAACCGCAGCGCCGCGCCCGGCGGCGGACCGTCGGTCAGCGCGGCGTCGGCGAAGTGCTCCGGGCGCACCCCGACGGTGACGTTCCGCGGCGCCGGGTGCCGGTTCAGCACCTCCCGGACCGCCGACGACAGCGCGACCTCGCCGAACGACAGCCGCAGGCCGGCCGGGGTCAGTTCGCCGGGGAAGACGTTCATCGCCGGGGAGCCGACGAAGCCGGCCACGAACAGGTTCGCCGGCCGCTCGTAGAGCTCGTCGGGGGTGCCGATCTGTTGGGCCACACCGCCGTTCATCACCACCACCCGGTCGCCGAGGGTCATCGCCTCGGTCTGGTCGTGGGTGACGTAGACGGTGGTGGTGCCCAGCCGGTGCTGCAGCCGGGCGATCTCGCCGCGCATCTGCACCCGCAGCTTGGCGTCCAGGTTGGACAGCGGCTCGTCCATCAGGAACGCCTTGGGGTGCCGGACGATCGCCCGGCCCATCGCCACCCGCTGGCGCTGCCCGCCGGAGAGCTGCGACGGCTTGCGGTCCAGCAGACCGGTCAGGTCCAGGATGTTCGCCACTTCGGAGACCTTCTCGGCGATCCGGGGTTTCTTCATCTTCGCCAGGGTCAGCGGGAAGGCGATGTTCTGCCGCACCGTCATGTGCGGGTACAGCGCGTAGGACTGGAAGACCATGGCGATGTCGCGGTCCTTGGGCGCGTGATCGTTGACCCGTTCGCCGTCGATGCGCAGCTCGCCGGAGGAGATCTCCTCCAGGCCGGCGATCATGTTCAGTGTGGTCGACTTGCCACAGCCGGACGGGCCGACCAGGATCAGGAACTCGCCGTCGGCGATGGTCAGGCAGAGGTCGTTGACCGCGACCGCACCGTCGGGGTAGCTCTTGGTGATGTGCGACAGCACGATCTCGGCCATCCAGCTACCCCTTCACCGCGCCGGAGGTCAACCCCGCGACAATCCGTCGTTGGAAGATTAGAACAAACACGATGATCGGCACCGTGATCACCATCGCGCCGGCGGCGATCGACCCGGTCGGCTCCTCGAACTGCGAGCTGCCGGTGAAGTTGGCGATCGCCACCGGCGCGGTGATGGACGCCTTGGTGGCGGTCAGCGACAGCGCCAGCAGCAGATCGTTCCAGGCGAAGATGAAGACCAGGATCGCCGCGGTGACGATGCCCGGCGCGGCCAGCGGGGCGATCACCTTGCGGAACGCCTGCCCGGGTGTGGCGCCGTCCATCTTGGCGGCTTTCTCCAGATCCCAGGGGATCTCCCGGAAGAACGCCTGCAGCGTGTAGATCGCCAGCGGCAGCGCGAAGGTGATGTACGGGATGATCAGTCCCAGCCAGGTGTCGAACAGCCCGGTGGCGCGTTCGATGTTGAACAACGGCGTCACCAGCGATATCTGCGGAAACATCGCGATCAGCAGCGCGGCGCCGACCAGCGGCTTCTTGCCCGGGAAGTCCAGCCGCGCCACCGCGTAGGCGGCCATCGCGCCGATCACCACGGCGACCACGGTGGTGATCAGGCCGACGCCGATCGAGTTGACCAGCGCGGAGCTGAAGACGTCGCCGGCGAAGATGCCCCGGTAGTTGTCCAGGGTCACCGACGACGGGATCAGCTTGCCGTCCTTGATCGTCGACGTCGGCTTGAGCGAGAGCGACAGAATCCACAGCACCGGGACCAGCGCGTAGCAGACCACGGCCGCGTCGACGATCACCCACCCGGCCACGCGTCGTCGACGATCAGCCATCGGTCTCCGCCCCCGGTGCCGCGGCCCCGAACACCTTGACGAAGAGGACCGCGATGATCACCACGCAGACGAAAATGAGCACCGAGATCGCCGATCCCAGACCGACATTGAAGCCCTTGAACAGGTTGTCGTAGCCGAGGATGGAGACCGAGCCGGTGTTGTTGGAGCCGTTGGTCAGCACGTAGATGTTGTCGAAGATCCGGAACGCGTCCAAGGCACGGAACAGCAACGCCACCAGGATCGCCGGCTTCATCAGCGGTACGGTGACCGTCACCAGCCGGCGCCAGGCACCGGCGCCGTCGACCTGCGCGGCCTTGAGCAGATCCTCCGGCACCAGCGCCAGCCCGGCCAGCAGCAGCAGCGCCATGAACGGCGTCGTCTTCCAGACCTCGGCCAGCACCACGATCCCCAGCGACGGAAGCTGATGGGTCAGCGGCGCGCTGCCCGACGGCAGCAGGTCGGCCAGGTAGCCGGTCCCCGGGGTCCAGGCGTAGTACCAGCTGTAGGCCGCCGCGACGGTGACGATCCCGTAGGGGATCAGCACCGCGGTGCGCACCACGCCCTTGGCGACGATGCTGCGGTGCATCACCAGGGCCAGCGCCATGCCGAGAACGAATTCGACGGCCACCGACACCACGGTGATCGCCAGCGTCACCGCGAACGCGGTCCACCAGTACGAGTCGGTGAGCGTGGTCTGGTAGTTGGTCAGGCCGACGAATGCGGTGTCGGCCGGCGTGGCCAGGTTGCAGCGCAGCAGGCTCAGCCAGATCGCGTAACCGATCGGGTAGGCGGTGACCGCCAGCATCAGGATCACCGCCGGGGCGACCAGGGTGAGCGCCAGCCGCCGCTGCGATCGGGTGTCGTCGGTGGCGACGCCGTCGGCGTCGGCGCGCGTCACGGGATGAGCCCCTTGCCGTCGATGGCCTTCTGCACCTGTTCGGCGAGCCGGTCGGCGGTGCGCTCCGGGTCGATCCGGCTGATCGGCGCCAGCGTCGCCGAGATCCGGGTGGAGACCGCCTGATACAGCGGGGTGGCGGGCCGAACCGCGGCGTCGGTGAACTGTTCGCGGATCAGCTCGTGCTGCGGGTACCGCGCCCGGAACTGGGGGTCGGAGTAGACCGAGGCCCGCACCGGCGGCAGACCGCCTTCGATCGCGAGGTATCTCTGGCTCTCCGGGCTGCGCAG
>NZ_JBYCLB010000091.1:0-2237 GCF_057473705.1 Mycobacterium sp. TH-M15
CCGCCCTCGATCATCGCCGGCCCGCCCATGCCGATGTTGGCATCCGGGGTTGCGATGATCACGTCACACACCCCGGCCAGGGCGGCGTTGCCGGCAAAGCAGCGGCCGGAGACGATCGACACCAACGGCACCCGGCCGCTCAGCCCGGCCAGAGTGCGGAACGTCATCAGGTCCAACCCGGCCACGCCGGCGGCGTCGGTGTCACCGGGGCGGCCGCCGCCGCCCTCGGCGAACAGCACCACCGGCAGCTGCCTGCGGGCGGCCAACTCGAAGACCCGATCGGTTTTGGCGTGGTTGCGCATGCCCTGGGTGCCGGCCAGCACGGTGTAGTCGTAGGACAGCTCCACCGCCTGGGCGCCGCCGATGGTCGCCAGCCCGGCGACCAGGCCGTCGGCCGGGGTGTTGGCGATCAGGTCCTCTTCTGAGCGCCGGCTGCGCTGCGCGGCCAGCGCCAGCGCGCCGTACTCGACGAAGCTGCCGGGGTCGACCAGATCGGCGATGTTCTCCCGCGCGGTCCGCCGACCCCGCCGGTGCCGCTTGGTGACGGCATCCGGCCGGCCCTCGTCGCGGGTGAGCAGGTGCCGGTGTGCGACCTCGTCGAGATCGGCGCGCGGACGGTCCAGGTCGGCCTCGGCTACCGATTGGTCCGCCACGCCGGGGCCGGTGCGCGGAAAAACCAGCAGCGGGTCGCCGGTCCCGACGACCTGACCGGGCGCCACCAGGACGCGAACCGCACCGGCAGCTGGTGCCGCGACGACGTGCTGCATCTTCATCGCTTCCAGCACAACGCTGTCCGGTGTCACCTCGGCCACCGTCCCCGCCATCGGCGCGGACAGCACCTGCTCCTCGTCGGACAGGTCGGGTACGACGGCTGCGCCGGCCTCGTTCGGTGGGTACGCCAGGTTGCCCACCAACTCGGGCAGCTTCTCACCAAGCCAGCTCGTGGTCACCACCGTCGGATGGATCCGGCTCTCGGCCAGCACTTCCCGCAGCAACCCGATATTGGTTCCAATCCCCTCGATGACGAACTCGTTCAGTGCCGCTTCGGCTTTGCGCAGCGCCGGCGACAGCGACGTGCCGTGTACGTGGGTGATCACCTTGGCCAGCAACGAGTCGTAGCGGGGGCTGACGGTCAGGCCGGGTCGGCCGCAGGTGTCCACCCGCACCCCGGGCCCGTTCGGCGGGGTGAACGCCGTCAGGGTGCCCGCCGTAGGCCGCACCGATCCGTCGGCGGCCACGGTTTCGGTGTTCACCCGGCTCTCGATCGCGATGCCGCGCGCTGCGGCCGGCTCTCCGGTCACCCGCGTCACGTCGGCGGTCACCCCGGTGGGCAACCCCAGCGCGTCGAACGCGGCACCGCCGGCGATCGCGAACTGTGCCGCCACCAGGTCCACTCCGGTGACTTCTTCGGTGACGGTGTGCTCCACCTGGATTCGGGGATTGACCTCGAGGAAGACGAACTGGTCGGCGGTGACCAGGAATTCAACGGTTGCCAGCCCGCGGTAGCCCACGGCTGCGCACAAGCGGGCTGCCGCCCGATGCAACTCGCCACGAAGCGCTGGGGAAAGCCCTTGGGCGGGCGCGATTTCGATCAGCTTCTGATAACGCCGCTGAACGCTGCAGTCACGGTCGCCTAGCGCCATCGCGCAGGCGCCATCGGCGACGATCTGCACTTCGATATGGCGCGCATCGGGGACCAACTCCTCGGCGAACACCGCCGGGTCGGCGAAACCGAGTTCAGCTTCCGCGGCGCACCTGCGGTAGGCGTGGTCGAGTTGGTCCGCACTGCGGACCACACGCATCCCCCGACCCCCGCCGCCGGCCAGCGCTTTCAGCATGATGCCGTCGGGATGCGCAGCCAAAAAGGCACGGACCTCGTCGAGGCTGGCGGCTCCGTCGGTGGCAGCCGGTACTGGCAGGCCGGCGGCGCTCGCGGCACGTCGGGCCGCGGACTTGTCGCCGAACAACTCCAGCTTTTCCGGATCCGGCCCGACGAAGCTCAGTCCAGCGACGGCCACCATACGAGCGAACGCCGCGTTCTCGGACAAGAACCCGTAGCCGGGATGGATCATCTCGGCGCCGGCCTTATCGGCCGCGGCCAAGATCGCCGTCTGGTCGAGGTAGGCGGACGGGCCGGCGCCGGGAAGGCCGATCGCGTCGTCGGCGGCATGCACGTGCGCGCTGTCCACGTCGTCCTCGGCGTACACGGCAACCGAGTGCAGGCCCAATTCGGTTGC
>NZ_JBYCLB010000092.1:0-2108 GCF_057473705.1 Mycobacterium sp. TH-M15
GCCGACGCGGCGGTGCGGCTTCCGGCGGCCACCAGCTACTTGTCCGCGGAGGCGATCGTCGCCGCCGCCCGCGCCGCCGGCGCCGACGCGGTGCACCCCGGGTACGGGTTCCTCTCCGAGAACGCCGATTTCGCCGCCGCGGTGCTCGACGCCGGGCTGGTCTGGATCGGCCCGCCGGTGGCGGCGGTGGCCTCGATGGGCTCGAAGATCGAGTCCAAGAAGCTGATGGCCGCCGCCGGGGTGCCGGTGCTGGCCGAACTGGACCCGGAGACGGTCACCGCCGCGCAGCTGCCGGTGCTGGTCAAGGCGTCCGCCGGCGGCGGCGGGCGCGGCATGCGGGTGGTCACCGACCTTTCCCGGCTGGCCGCCGAGGTCGAAGCCGCCGGCCGGGAGGCGCAGTCGGCGTTCGGCGATCCGACGGTGTTCTGCGAGCGCTACCTGCCCACCGGTCACCACATCGAGGTGCAGGTGATGGCCGACGACCACGGCACGGTGTGGGCGGTCGGCGAGCGGGAGTGCTCGATTCAGCGGCGTCACCAGAAGGTGATCGAGGAAGCGCCGTCGCCGCTGGTGGAACGCACCCCGGGGATGCGGGCCAAACTGTTCGAGGCCGCGCGGCTGGCGGCCCGGGCGATCGGCTACACCGGTGCCGGCACCGTGGAGTTCCTCGCCGACGACTCACCTGGCGGAGAAGGGGAGTTCTTCTTCCTGGAGATGAACACCCGACTGCAGGTCGAGCACCCGGTCACCGAGGAGACCACCGGCGTCGACTTGGTCGAGCTGCAGCTGGCGGTCGCCGACGGCGTCCGGCTGGACCCGGAACCACCGGCCACCCAGGGGCATTCGATCGAGGCCCGGCTCTACGCCGAGGACCCGGCGCGGGGCTGGCAGCCGCAGGCCGGACCGGTGCACGCCATCGAGGTGCCCGGGGTTACCGCCCGGTTCGACACGCTGGCCCGGCGGGTCGGCATCCGGCTGGACTCCGGCGTCGTCGACGGCTCGACCGTCTCCATCCACTACGATCCGATGCTGGCCAAGGTGATCAGCTACGCCCCCACCCGACGGCAGGCCGCGCTGGTGCTCGCCGACGCGCTGGCCCGCGCCCGGCTGCACGGGGTGCGCACCAACCGCGACCTGCTGGTGCACGTGCTGCGGCATCCGGCCTTCCTGGACGGCGCCACCGACACCGCGTTCTTCGACACCCACGGACTGGCCGAGCTGGCCGCGCCGCTCGCCGACCCGGCGACGGTGCGGCTCTCGGCGATCGCCGCCGCCCTGGCCGACGCCGCGCAGAACCGGGCGGGCACCACCGTGTTGGGGTCGGTCGCCAGCGGCTGGCGCAACATGGCGTCCGGCTACCAGGCCAAGGCCTACCTGAGCGACGGCGGCACCGAGCACCGCGTCGAATACCGGTTCACCAGAACGGGTCTGGAGATCGGCGACGACGTGGCGTTGGTCTCGTCGGCCCCGCACCGGGTGGTGCTGAGCGACGGCGCCGGGGTTGCGGTCGGCTTCGACATCGCCCGCTACGGCGCCGACGTCTACGTCGACTCGCCGCGCGGGGCGGTGCGGCTGGTCGCCCAGCCCCGCTACCCCGAGCCCGGCTCGGCCGTCGAGCGGGGCTCGCTGGTGGCGCCGATGCCCGGCAACGTGATCCGGGTGGGCGTCCAGGTCGGCGACCCGGTGACCGCCGGGCAGTCGCTGATCTGGCTGGAGGCGATGAAGATGGAGCACACCGTGGCGGCGCCGGCCGACGGGGTGCTCACCCAACTCGACGTCAAGCCCGGCGACCAGGTCGAGGTCGGCGCGGTGCTGGCCCGAGTCGAAACCGAAGCATCACCCGCAGCAGAAGCAGCAGAAGGAGACCCCCGGTGACCGACACCAGCTTCATCGAGAACGAGGACCGTCGCGCCCTGCGCGAGGCGGTCGCGGCGATGGCCGCCAACTACGGCCAGGACTACTACCTGGAGAAGGCCCGCGCCGGCGAGCACACCACCGAGCTGTGGAACGAGGCGGGCAAGCTCGGGTTCATCGGGGTCAACCTGCCCGAGGAGTACGGCGGCGGCGGCGCCGGCATGTTCGAGCTGTCGCTGGTGATGGAGGAGATG
>NZ_JBYCLB010000093.1:0-3346 GCF_057473705.1 Mycobacterium sp. TH-M15
CGGGATACTCACGGCGTCCAGCACCGACGGCAACAGCAGCGTGGTCGCCACCGGACCAGTGTGTCCGCCGCCTTCGCCGCCCTGCACGATCACCGCGTCGGCACCCCAGGATGCCACCTTCCGAGCATGCTTGGCTGCACCGACCGACGGGATAACCACGGCACCTGCGTCTTTCAGCTTCGCGATCAGCTCAGGCCTGGGTGCCAGCGCGAACGACGCCACCTTCACGCCCTCGCGGATCATCAGCTCCACCCGCTCGTCGGCGTCGGTCGCATCGGCGCGGATGTTGACCCCGAATGGCTTGTCGGTGGCCGACTTCACCTTGCCGATCGCGGTTGCTAGCTCGTCGAGCGTCATCGTCGCCGACGCCAGAATCCCCAGCCCGCCGGCGTTGGCGGTCGCCGACACCAGCCGGGCGCCGGCCACCCAGCCCATCCCGGTCTGCACCACCGGGTGCTCGATGCCGACCAGGTCGGTCAGCGGCGTGCGCAGTTTCATGAACGCACCTCTTTGTCCCGCAGCGACTTCGGGTCGATCACCTCGCGGATCAGCCGCAGCTCCTCGACCTCCGGCAGCCGGGTCTCGGGTGCGTTGGCCAGGCCGTGCACCTCGAACGAGGTGTCCTCCGCGACGTCGGAAGCCGATACCCCCGGATGCAGCGAGACCGCCCGCATCTGGTGCTCCGGTCCGCCGAAGTCGAAGACTCCCAGGTTGGACACCACCCGGTGCACGTTGACGAAACGGAATGCCGGATTGGCGGCGTCGACCTTGTCGTAGCCGATGCCGCAGACCACGTCGACGGCGTCGCAGAACACCCGCTTGGAGTGATTGCCGACGAAGTAACTGGTGGCGTGGTTGATGGTGTTGCCCGGGGCTCCGCGCACCCCGAACATCTGCCGGGTCGGGTGTTGCAGCGGGCCGAACGCGGACAGGTTCTGGTTGCCGTACCGGTCGATCTGGTTAGCGCCCATCACCACGTGCCGGCGGCCCCAGGCCAGCGTCTCGAAGACCCGGCCGAACGGCATCCAGCCCTCGATCTCGCCCACCTTGCCGATCGCCGGGGTGTCGGCCAGCAACCGGGCCTCACCGTCGGTCAGGACGATGTCGGGAGAGAACGTCAGCCGGGCCAGCCGGGCGCCGATCCCCACCACGGTGGTCATCGGGCTGACCATGATCTCGCCGGCGTCGCGGAACAGCTCGGCACACGCCGTCACACAGATCTCGGCGCGAGTGACATCGCTCATGATGCGTCCTCTCCGAACTTGCGGACCGCCGCCTGGTAGTCGTCCTCGTTACCGGACAGGTAGGTGGCGGTGAACTCCGCCCAGGTCTCGTCGGACTTGGCGGATTCGGCATAGTGGCGCTGGAATTTTTCGTCGCGGCCGTAATCCGGTGCGGCGGTGGTGAAATGGGCACCGTTGGGTACCTCGACGACCGAGTCGACCATCATCCGGTTGACCAGCAGTGCCTGGGACGGCACCGCGGCGACCAACTCGTCGGTGGAGACCAGCCTGTCCACCGACAGCAAGCGGCGCTGCGCCGACATCAGGAACAAGTCGTCGAAGTACGGGTCGATGCCGGTGTAGGCGGCGTTGCCGCGCGAATCACCGAGGTTCATGTGCACGAACGCGACGTCCAGGTTCAGCGCCGGCATCGCCACCAGCGTCTCGTACCCGCCGCCCGGGGCCTGGTACGGGCTGGTGACCGTCTTGAGCTCGCCGTCCCAGAAGTCGACCACCGAACTGCCCAGCCCGGCCCGGATCGGCAGGAACGGCAGCCGCTGCGCGGCGGCCTGCAGCCCGCAGCGCAGCATGCCCTCGTCCATCTCCCGGGCGACGATCTCACCGGCGGTGCGCCGCCGGGCGAACCACGGGTCGTAGAACGGCGGCGAATCCAGCGAGACGAAGCCGTAGTAGACCTTGGCGACCTTGCCCGCCGCGCACAGCAGCCCGATGTCCGGGCCGCCGTAGCTCACCACGGTCAGGTCCGTGACGTCCGAGCGCAGGATCGCCCGGACGAACGCCATCGGCTTGCGCCTCGAACCCCAGCCGCCGATGCCGATCGTCATCCCGTCGCGCAGCTCGGCGACCGCGTCGTCCAGGTTGGTCAGCTTGCCGCTCATTTCTTGCCCTTCTCGGTGCCGGCGAACGCGTCCCGGTGCTCGTCGGCGACCCCGGCCAGGTTCAGCTCGAAGGTGAAGCCTTGCTCCATCCGGTAACTGGAGTTCACCTTCTGCACGTCGATGAGGTTCAGGGCTTCTTTCGCCGCCCGGATCACCCGGGTGTCCTTGGCGGCGATGTCGCGGGCCACCCGCAGCGCCGCCTCGTCCAACTCGGCCCGGGGCACCACCTCGTGCACCGAGCCGTAGCCGGCCAGCGTGGCCGCGTCGACGGTGGCGGCGGTGTAGAACAGCCGGCGCATCATGTGCTGCGGCACCAGCCGGGACAGGTGGGTGGCCGCGCCCAGCGCGCCGCGCTCCACCTCGGGCAGGCCGAAGGTGGCGTCGTCGGAGGCGACGATCACATCGGCATTGCCGACCAAGCCGATGCCGCCGCCGACGCAGAAGCCGTTCACCGCGGCGATCACCGGCACCGCGCACTCGTAGACCGCCTTGAACGCGACGAAACAGCCGCGGTTGGCGTCGATCAGTGCGGTGAAACCCGCGGTGTTCTGCATCTCCTTGATGTCCACGCCGGCGTTGAAGCCGCGGCCTTCGGCGCGCAGGATCACCGCGTGGGTGGACATGTCGGCGCCGGCTGCGGTGATGACCTCGCCCAGCTCGAACCAGGCCCGCGACGGCAGGGCGTTGACCGGCGGGTAGTCGACGGTGACCGCGACGATCCCCGGCTCGACGGTTTTACTCGTGATCGGCATCCAGTCTTCTCCTGCTTTTCCTGCCAGTTCCCGGGCGCATTGACCTGAGCAAGCACTTGCTTGGTACGCTAGCACAGTGGCTGAGCCGATCAACCTGGGTCTGACCGGGCAAGTGGTCCTGGTGACCGGCGGGGTGCGCGGCGTCGGCGCCGGGATCAGCGCGGTCTTCGCCGAGCAGGGCGCGACCGTCGTCACCTGCGCGCGGCGTCCGGTGGACGGCCTGTCGTACGAGTTCCACGCCTGCGACGTGCGCGACGACGACGCGGTGCAGGCGCTGATCGGCGCGATCGTGGCGAAGCACGGCCGGTTGGACGCGGTGGTCAACAACGCCGGCGGCTCCCCGTTCGCGTTGGCCGCCGACTCCTCGGCCAACCTCAGCCGCAAGATCGTCGAACTGAACCTGCTCGGCCCGCTGTCCGTCTCGACGCACGCCAACGCGGTGATGCAGGCCCAGCCGACCGGCGGATCGATC
>NZ_JBYCLB010000094.1:0-1512 GCF_057473705.1 Mycobacterium sp. TH-M15
ATTCGTCCAAGCTGACAATGACCCGGAACGACTTCGAGATCGCCGTCGGGGAGGCTGCGCAGAACGCGGTGTGGAACACGCCGCATCCGCTGACCCACCACTTGGCGGAGGACGACCCGCGCCGGGTCCAGTACCTGCGGGAATACCAGCAGTCCGTCGGTTGCCAGGTGATTGCGGCGATAGTCGCGCTGCGTGCGGCGGCGTGCCGCAACAAGCGCAGGCAAGGCGTCCGCGCAGCCCTGGTGGAACCCGCCGAGGCGGTGCGCGCCTATCGGGATTCGCGCTCTTAGCACCTCGGGCGCAACGTCGTTCGACGTCCGGCTCGCCTGACATCTGCAGGACGGCGGCGCGCGCGGCCCGCTGCAGACCGACGGCCGCGGGCCAGTCCGAGCCCCCCGCCTGGATCGGCTCGCCGACGGCTCCCCGCCGCGGAAAGTGGTGCTCCGGGCGCAGAATCGCTCGGGTGCCGCGGATCGCCATCGGGACGACGGGCACCCCGGTTTCGGCGGCCACCACGAAAGCGCCCATGTGGAAAGGCCGCAACCCGGGCGCCCGGGCCAGCCGGCCTTCGGGGAAGACGACGAGCGAGTGCCCGGCCCGCACCAGGACCGCCAGCCGGTCGGCGTCGGCCAGGCTGCGTTCGCGCACGTGGCGTTCGACGAACTGATGGCCCAGCCGCCGGAGCACGAACCCGTTGAGCCCCTGATGCTCGAGCGCTTCGGCCGCCACGAAGCGGAACGCCCGCGGCAGCACCGAAGCCAGCACCAGACCGTCGATCCAGCTGAGGTGGTTGACGACCGCGATGCAGACCCCCGCCGGGAGGTGGTCGAGTCCCTGCGTGGTGACCGGCGTCCGGGTGAGGCGGGCCAGCATCCGCACCGATGTCCGGGCCACCCACCAGCGCCAGCGCGGTCGAGGCAGCAGCAGCACCGACACCGCGACCGCCAGGCCGAGCAGCGTGTAGACGACCCACGCGTAGGCGGCGAAGGCCAGGGCCGCCGCCGCGTTCCGCGCCCGGCGCAGCGACGGTGCCGCGCCGCGGAGACGCAGCCGGGCCAGCTCCCACCACACCGCATGCGGCCGGGCGCCGATCCTGCCGGTGCGGTAGACCGCCTGGCTGGCCGCCCGCCGGATCTTGCCGCTGGAGGTCTTCAGCACCGTGCGCGGTGGCGCCAGCACCACGTCGTCGGCGGCCACGCCGAGCAGATCGACGGTTGTGGACTGGATTTGCGCGCGCAGCGCGGCGCGGGCGGCCTCGTCGGCGGCCCGGGTCTCGGCCATCACGACGAGCCGTTCCGGTCCCCCCGCGGGGTCGGGTGAGGCGAACACCGCCACGCATCCCTTCCCGACACCGTCGAGGTTGCCGACGGCTTCCTCGAGTTCGGTCGGGTGCAGGTTGCGGCCCGCCCGGATGATCACGTCCTTGACCCGTCCGGTGACGTAGACGTCGGCGCCGGCGGTGTATCCCAAATCGCCGGTGTCGAGCCAGTTGCCGTGGAACAAGGCATGCGT
>NZ_JBYCLB010000095.1:0-3056 GCF_057473705.1 Mycobacterium sp. TH-M15
CCCCGGGCCAGGCGGTGACGATCAAGCGGATGGGAATCGAGGGGATCTACCTGGGCGGCTGGGCAACCTCCGCGAAGGGATCGATCACCGAGGACCCGGGGCCGGACCTGGCCAGCTACCCGCTGAGCCAGGTGCCCGACGAGGCCGCCGGCCTGGTGCGCGCGCTGCTGACCGCCGACCGCAACCAGCAGTACCTGCGGCTGCGGATGACCGACGCCGAACGGGCCGCCACCCCGGCGGTCGACTACCGGCCGTTCATCATCGCCGACGCCGACACCGGTCACGGCGGCGATCCGCACGTGCGCAACCTGATCCGCCGGTTCGTGGAGGCGGGCGTGCCCGGCTACCACATCGAAGACCAACGACCGGGAACCAAGAAATGCGGCCACCAGGGCGGCAAGGTGCTGGTGCCGTCCGACGAGCAGATCAAACGGCTCAACACCGCCCGATTCCAGCTGGACGTGATGCGGGTGCCCGGCATCGTCGTCGCCCGCACCGACGCGGAGGCCGGCAACCTGATCGACAGCCGGGCCGACGAACGGGATCAGCCGTTCCTGCTCGGCGCCACCAACACCGCGATCCCGCCCTACAAGGCGTGCTTCCTGGCGATGATGCGCCAGTTCCACCAGGCCGGGGTCAAAGAGCTCAACGGGCACCTGCTCTACGCGCTGCCGGAGGCCGAGTACGCGGCCGCGGACGCCTGGCTGGCCGGCCACGGCATCGCCGACGCGATCGCCGAGGCGGCCGCGGCCTGGCAGAAGGACCGCGGTCAGTCGCTCGACGCGCTGTACGACAAGGTCGAATCGGCCTTCGTGGACGCCTGGCAGGACGACGCCGGGCTGATGACCTACGGCGAGGCGGTCGCCGAGGTGCTGCAATTCAACGAACGCGAAGGTGAGCCGCGGGAGGTGAGCGCCGCCGAGTGGCGCGAGTTCGCCGGCCAGGCGCCGCTGTACACCGCGCGGCGGAGGGCGGCCGAGCTCGGTGTCGACGCCGGCTGGGACTGCGAGCTGGCCAAGACCCCGGAAGGCTACTACCAGGTCCGCGGCGGCATCCCGTACGCGATCGCCAAATCACTTGCCGCGGCGCCGTTCGCCGACCTGTTGTGGATGGAGACCAAGACCGCGGACCTCGCCGACGCGCGACAGTTCGCCGAGGCGATCCACGCCAAGTTCCCGGACAAGATGCTGGCCTACAACCTGTCGCCGTCGTTCAACTGGGACACCACCGGGATGAGCGACGAGGAGATGCGACGCTTCCCCGAGGAGATCGGCAAGCTCGGCTTCGTCTTCAACTTCATCACCTACGGCGGCCATCAGGTCGACGGTGTCGCCGCCGAGGAGTTCGCCACCGCGCTGCGCGACGAAGGCATGCTGGCACTGGCCCGGCTGCAGCGCAAGATGCGGCTGGTCGAGTCGCCGTACCGCACCCCGCAGACCCTGGTCGGCGGGCCGCGCAGCGATGCGGCGTTGCTGGCCTCGTCGGGACGCACCGCCACCACCAAGGCGATGGGCAAGGGCTCCACCCAGGTCCAGCACCTGATCCAGACCGAGGTGCCGAAGAAGCTGCTGGAAGAGTGGCTGGCGCTGTGGAGCGAGCACTACCAGCTTCCGGAGAAGCTGACCGTGCAGCTGCGGCCCCGGCGAGCCGGCTCGGACATCCTCGAACTCGGGATCTACGGCAACAGCGATGAGCCGCTGGCCAACGTGATCGTCGACCCGATCAAGGACCGGCACGGCCGCAGCATCCTCACCGTGCGCGACCAGAACACCTTCGCCGAGAAGCTGCGCCAGAAGCGGCTGATGGACCTGACCCACCTGTGGCTGATTCACCGGTTCAAGGCCGAGGCGGTGCACTACGTCACCCCGACCCAGGACAACCAGTACCAGACCGAGAAGATGAAAGCGCACGGCATCTTCTCCGATGTGCACCAGGAGGTCGGCGAGATCATCGTCGCCGAGGTGAATCAGCCGCGGGTCGCCGAGCTGCTGGCAGCCGACCGGGTCGCCCTGCAGAAACTGATCCGCAAAGCGGACTGACGCGATCAGCCGGTGCCCGGCAGCCGCGCACCGATCAGCGGCGTGATCATCTCGGCCAGGTAGGTCTGGCCGGCGTCGGTGGGGTGCACCCCGTCCGGGCCGATCAGCTCCGGCCGGCCGACGAACCAGGCACCGGCGATCGGGTCGACGAACTCGGCTCCGGCGGCGCCGGCCTGCCCGCCGACGACGTCGCGGATGCGCAGCACCTCGCCGGGCACGTCGGCGGTCGGCCACGGCGGGCCGATCACCAACAGCCGTGCCGACGGCGCCATCCGGCGGGCCAGGCCGAGCGCGTCGGCGACCGTCCGGGTCAGTTGGGCCGGGTCGACATCGCGGTCGTTGCGGGAGCCGAAGAACACCACCAGCGCGTCGTCCGAGCGTACCGACCGCGCCGCCAGGTCGCCGAACGTCGCGCCCCGGCCGCCCCGGACCCCGTAGCCGGCTCCCCCTTCGGCGGCGACGTCGGCGGAGACGTCCACGCCGCCGCCGGCCAGCGCCCGCCAGGTCCGTTCGGTCCAGCGGCCACCGCCGGCCGATCCGGCGGTGTAGGAGTCCCCGATCACCGCCACCCGGTTCACCGCGGCGTCCAGCAACGTCGTCCGGTCGTGGCGACGCGCTGCCGGGTGGCCGGCCGCTGGCCCGAGCCACGGCGCAATCGCCGTCACCGCGAGCACCGTCGCCGAGACGGCCGTCACCAGCCGGGTCACCGCCACCTCCACCGTCGTGTCACCTCGCTTGCACCGGCACCGGCCGCGGCGCCTCCAGGATGTCGTCGACCCGGTCGAGATCGATGCCGACCGGGCCGTCCGGTGCGGGCGCGGCCGGCTCGGCGGGCCGTCCGGCCCCGGCCATGCTGCGCATCCAGTGCCGGGCCGGCTCCTCGACCGCGTGGAACAGCAGCATGGCGAAGAGCACCGCGCCGGCCAGCAACCCGCTGACCACCCCGGCGCCCAGCGCGTCGGCCAACACCACCTGGAACTGCTCGGCGGCCCAGTTCCACGCGGTGTGCACCAGCTC
>NZ_JBYCLB010000096.1:0-7886 GCF_057473705.1 Mycobacterium sp. TH-M15
TCCAGCATCGGCTGCACGCCCTTGTTCTTGAAGGCGCTGCCGCACAGCACCGGGTACATCTCCGAGGCCACGGTGATCTTGCGGATGCCGGCCTTGACCTCGTCGACGGTGAGCTCCTCGCCGCCCAGGTACTTCTCCAGCAGCGCCTCGTCGGTCTCGGCGACGGCCTCCAACAGGGCGGTCCGGTACTCGGCGGCCTTGTCGGCCAGATCGGCCGGGATGGCGACGGTGTCGTAGTGCTCGCCCAACTTGGTCTCGCCGCGCCACACCTTGGCGTTCATCTCGACCAGGTCGACGATGCCCTCGAAGTCGTTCTCCGCGCCGATCGGCAGCTGGATGACCAACGGCTTGGCGCCCAGTCGTTCTTCGATGGTGCGCACGGTGAAGTAGAAGTCGGCGCCGATCTTGTCCATCTTGTTGACGAAGCAGATCCGCGGCACGTCGTACTTGTCCGCCTGCCGCCACACCTGCTCGGACTGCGGCTCGACGCCTTCCTTGCCGTCGAAGACCGCCACCGCGCCGTCGAGGACCCGCAGCGACCGCTCCACCTCCACGGTGAAGTCGACGTGGCCCGGGGTGTCGATGATGTTGATCTGGTTGGTGTTCCAGAAGCAGGTGACCGCCGCCGAGGTGATGGTGATGCCACGCTCCTGCTCCTGCTCCATCCAGTCGGTGGTGGAAGCGCCGTCGTGAGTCTCACCGATCTTGTAGTTGACCCCGGTGTAGTACAGGATCCGCTCGGTCGTCGTCGTCTTACCGGCATCGATGTGCGCCATGATGCCGATGTTGCGGACCTTGTTCAGGTCGGTCAGCACGTCCTGCTGTGCCACGGAAGTCTTCCCACTCTTTCGATTGCTTGCTTGGCTACTTGTCTGCGAGCCGGTCGCCGGGCCGAACCCGACCGTTCGTCACCAGCGGTAGTGCGCGAACGCCCGGTTGGCCTCGGCCATCTTGTGGGTATCCTCCCGGCGTTTCACCGAGGCGCCCAGGCCGTTGCTGGCGTCGAGGATCTCGTTGGCCAGCCGCTCGATCATCGTCTTCTCCCGACGCTGCCGGGAGAAGCTGACCAGCCACCGCAGCGCCAGCGTGGTCGACCGGTCGGTCCGCACCTCGACCGGCACCTGGTAGGTGGCGCCACCGACCCGGCGGCTGCGCACCTCCAGCGCCGGCTTGACGTTGTCCAGGGCGCGCTTGAGCGTGACCACCGGATCGGTCCCGGTCTTGTCCCGGGTCTGCTCCAGGGCGCCGTAGACGATGCGCTCGGCCAGCGACTTCTTCCCGGCCAGCAGCACCTTGTTGACCAGCTGGGTGACCAACTGCGACCCGTAGACCGGGTCGTTGACCAGTGGACGCTTCGGCGCCGGCCCCTTACGCGGCATCAGCCCTTCTCCTTCTTGGCGCCGTAGCGGCTGCGAGCCTGCTTGCGGTTCTTGACCCCCTGGGTGTCCAGCGAGCCGCGGATGATCTTGTACCGGACACCGGGCAGGTCCTTCACCCGGCCACCGCGGACCAGCACCATCGAGTGCTCCTGTAGGTTGTGGCCTTCGCCCGGGATGTAGGCGGTGACCTCGACCTGACTGGTCAGCTTGACACGGGCGACCTTACGCAGCGCCGAGTTCGGCTTCTTCGGGGTGGTGGTGTAGACGCGGGTGCACACGCCACGGCGTTGCGGGCTGCCCTTGAGGGCCGCGGTCTTGACCTTGGCGAGCTTGTCGCGGCGGCCCTTGCGGACCAGCTGCTGAATGGTTGGCATCTACCGGCTTCCTGTGTCGTGCTCGTCGTTGTCCTGCAGTTATGCCTCACCACCTCACCCCGCGCTCGGGTGTGTCGCATGGGCCGATCGCGGCGGTTAATCCGCTGCTTCGTGGACATGCGAATTGGCCCGGCGCGCGCTTTATGTCACCAAACGCGCCATAGGTGGCCAGGCACGAGCTACCACAATACCCGGCGGGGCTCCGACGGGTCAAAGCAGGCGGACGCAGCCCGCGAGCAGGTCAGCCGGCGCGGCCCCGCATGCCCGATGCCAGCCGGCGCACCATGTCGGAGAAGACGGCGTCCGCGTCGATGTCGTCCATCACCCCGGTCATCTCCAGCGAGACGAAGCCGTGCAGCGCCGCCCAGAACTCCAGGGCGACATGGAAAGCCTGATCACCGTCGAGGCCGTACGCCGAGAGCACCGCGATCACCGGTTGAGCCGCGCCCCGGGCCGCCGCGGCGTACTCGGGGTCGTCCCCGCCCAGCGGCATCCGGGTGAAGGCCGAGTACCGGCCCGGGTGGTGGTGGGCGTAGCTGCGGTAGGCCCCCGCCATCATCAGCACCGCGTCGTCGCGCGGGCGCCCCTCGCCGACCCGCTTGAGCATCTCGATCAGATCGTCGATCACCCGCATCCGCATCGCGCGGCGTAGATCGTTCAGGCTGTCCACGTGGTTGTACAGCGACGGCCCCTTGGTGCCGAGCTGGGTCGCGAGGGCGTTGACGGTCAGCGCGTCCCAGCCCTCTCGGTCCAGGAAAGTCAAGGCGGCGTTGACGACGACGTCCCGGCTCAACTTGGCCGACCGGGCCGTCGGTTTTCCGCCCGGGCGCGACCGGACCTCCGCGATCTGCGGTTCTGGTCGAACTGCCATCACGATCGCCCTTCGAATTGCGCGAGCCCGGTCAGCACAGAACTCTAATTGACGCGACCGGCGGGGACCGCGTCAGTTCGACCCGTCGACGGGGGAAGCAGCCCAACCACGCGCCGACCGGCGTAGGGTCTGCGGGAAGACGGAGCCGAGAGAGGGGCGATCAGTGAGGTTAGGCGCACTCGGCGTGGCAGCGGTGTGCATCGCCGCAGCGCCAGCGGCGACACCCGCCGCCCACGCGGTGAACGGCGACACCCACATCGTCGGGGTGAGCGAGGTCCACACCATCGACTGCAACGGCGGAACGCTCTTCGTCAACGGCGTCGACATCGTCGTGCACGCGCTCGGCACCTGCTGGGCGGTATCCATGCAGGGCTCACGGGACACCGTCATCGCCGACACCGTCGTCAACGACATCACCGTCTACGGATTCGACCAGACGGTCTACTTCCACAACGGCGACCCGTTCCTTTTCGACCGAGGTCGCGAGCTGGGGATGACCAACCGGCTCCAGCGCGTGCCGGCTTGACCGGAGCGACCCGGCTATCTTCGTGACGTGAACCGCACCCGCCCGATCGCCGGCGTCTGCGTCGCGCTGATCACCGTGATCGGCCTGGCCGGCTGCGGCGGTCACCACCCGGCAGCCGTCAAGGGCAGAGCCAAGGACACCTCGCAACGCGAGGTCGGCAACGTGATCACCTACGAGCCGCTCGGCACCACCACCCAGCTCGACTGCGCCGACGGCAAGTCGCTGAACGTCTCCGGCTCCAACAACACGCTGACGGTCCGGGGTACCTGCACGGCGGTGACCATCACCGGTGCGGACAACCGACTGAGGTTGGAGCGGATCATCACATCGCTGACCATCACCGGGCTGGCCAACACCGTCTCCTACCAGGACGGCAAGCCGACCATCGACGATCGCGGCTCCGGCAACACGGTGACGAGGGGTTGATCGCCCCGCCGGGCTCGGGCAGTCGGCCGTTGCGCCGTGCCGCCCGGACCCGGCCGCGAACCGCCCTGCGCCGTGCTGCGCCTCGTCGGCGACGCGGGCGAGGCTGGCGAATTCATAGTCGATCGCGTTCGGCTCGCTGCTGCCCCACTGGTGCAACGCCGAGAGCCGATCCGAGCGCAGGCACCGCTGGGGCAGCGCGGCCAACTCGGCGGCCAGCTCTTCGGCCGCGGGCCGGGCCTGACCGGCCGGCACCACCCGGTTCGCCAGGCCGATCGCGTGTGCTTCGGCGGCGCCGACCGCGCGGCCGGTCAGAATCATGTCCATCGCCCGGCTGTGGCCGATCAGCCGCGGCAGCCGCACCGTGCCGCCGTCGATCAGCGGCACCCCCCACCGCCGGCAGAACACCCCGAACACCGCGTCGGCCTCGGCCACCCGCATGTCACACCAGAGCGCCAGCTCCAGACCGCCGGCCACCGCGTAGCCGCTCACCGCCGCGATCACCGGCTTGGACAGCACCATCCGGGTCGGACCCATCGGTCCCGGCCCGCTGCGGTGCGTCCGGTTCATCCTGGGCGTGCCGAACGCCTTGAGATCCGCTCCCGCACAGAAGGTTCCATTGTCCCCCCAGAGCACCGCCACCGCCGCGGAGTCGTCGGTGTCGAACTCGTCGAAGGCGGTGTAGAGCGCCTCGGCGGTCGGCCCGTCGACCGCGTTTCGCGCCTCCGGACGGTTCAGGATGACGGTGGTCACCGGTCCGTTCCGGTCCACCCGCACCGGTTGGGTCATCTCGCCTCCACTGGTTGCTCCGTGTTCCGCCGCCGGTCGAGCTCGGCGGCGAACGCGGCGTAGCTCTCTCGGAGCCGATCACCCGGCCAGCCGGGCGGCAGCAACACGTCGGGCAGCACCGGGTCGGTCAGCAGGTGGCGCACGATGGCCGCGGCCGCGGCGAACCTGCCCGGGACGTCGTCGGCGCCGGCCATCGCCGTCAGCAGCTGCTCGCCGGTCTCCGCCCAGCCGGGCAGGTCCCACAGCGCCGCGGCCAGACCGGCCGGATCCCGATCGCGGGCGGTGAGTACCCGCGCCCGGGCCACGATGTCGGCGCCGAGGGTGGCCGCCGGCTCCGGGTCGAGGTTGTCCGGCCGCATCCACACCCCCTCGCGCAGCTCCCCGAAGCGGCGACGCGTCAGGGTCGTCCGCAGCGCGGCTCGGAGCCGGGCATCGATGCCGACGCTGGTGACCAGGACCGCTGTCCAATCACCCTGCCACCGCCGCAGTTTCGGGTGCATCGCCTCGTCTTGTCGTTCCTGGCGGGCCAGCAGCCGGTCGGAGAGCCGGTACCCGTTCGCCGATCGAACCAGGTCGCCGACACCCACCATTCGGGTCAGCGACACCCGCAACGCGGACTCCCGAATTCCGAAATCGGCGGTGAGCCGGACTAATTCGGCGGCGCTCGCCCAGGCCGGATGCGCACCGAGCAGCACCGACAGCACCACCGACCGGGCCGTGAGCCGAGCGAGCGATCTGGGCTGAGCCGGCACCGGCTAGACCCCGGACGTCTTCCGGCCGTAGTCGCCGAACGGCTCGTCTCGGTGCCGCACGGCGTCGCGGAAGCCGTGCTCGACGGCGTCGGCGACGAACGCGTGCCCCTCCGGGGTGTGCCGCGCCACCCCGTCGAACACGGTGCCGACCATCGCGCTGGTGGCCACACCCTGTTGGTACAGCGCCGAATTCAGGGCCAGCTTGACCATCATCAACTGGTTCACCGGCATCGCCGCGATCCGGGCCACCAGCCGCTCGGTGCGTTCATCGAGGTCTTTCGGGTCCGGCGCCTCCACCGCCAGGCCCCACTCGGCGGCCTGGGCGCCGGTGATGCAATCCCCGGTCAGCAGCAGCCGTTTGGCGCGCTGGTCGCCGAGCCGGTGCGCCCACAGCCCGGCGGCCGGTACCCCCCAGACCCGGGTCGGCGGGTAGCCGATCTTGGCGTCGGCCGCGGCGATCACCTGGTCGGCGTGCAACGCGATGTCGGTGCCGCCGGCGATGCAGTAGCCGTGGATCTTGACCACGGTGGGCTTGTCGGCGTGCATCAGCGCAGAGAAGCCGCGGACGAACCGGCTCATCATCTGGTAGTCGATCATCGGATCCCACGGCCGGTCGGGCCGGTGGTTGACCGCCTGGGTCTTGCCGTCCAGCACGGTGCCCTTGTATTCGGGGTCGGCGCCGGCCGAGGACGAACCTTCGGCGTAGGCGCTCAGGTCGAAGCCGCCGCAGAACCCGTCGCCGCGGCCGGAGACCAGGATCACGTGCACGTGCGGGTCCAGGTCGGCACGCTCCACCAGCGCGGAGAGCTCCAACGGGGTGTCGGCGACGATCGCATTGCCCTTCTCCGGGCGGTCGAAGGTGATGCGGGCGACCCGGTCGGTGACCTCGTAGGTCATCGTCCGCAGGTTGTCGAATTGGACCGGGGAGATGTGGTGTCGCATGGCAGGTCAGCCTTTCACCAGAGCGCGTTCGAGGATCGGCCCGACGTCCAGGCCGGCGGGCAGGGTGCCGAACGCCCCGCCCCACGCCTTCTCCAGCCGGGTCGCCAGGAATGCCTCCGCGACCGCCGGGTGACCGTGCCGGACCAGCAACGCACCCTGCAGCGCCAGGCAGATGTCCTCGGCGATCTTGCGGGCCCGGTACGGGGCGCTGTCCAGGTCGGCGAGCGTGGCCCGCAGCGTCCCCTGGAGCGTCGCGACGTGCGCGTCCAGCCGACGGTCCTGGCCGGCCACCCCGGCCAGTTCGTCGAAGAGCACCGCGACCGATTCCGGCTGGGTGGCCGCGGCGCGCAGCGTGTCCAGCGCGCTGACGTTGCCGGAGCCCTCCCAGATGCCCATCAGCGGCGCCTCCCGGTACAGCCGCGGCATCAGTGAATCCTCGATGTAGCCGTTGCCGCCCAGACACTCCATCGCCTCGGCGGCGTGCGGGGCCGAACGCTTGCACACCCAGTATTTGGTGGCCGCCAGGCCGACCCGGCGCAGCAGCGCGGCGCGGTCGTCACCCTGGATCGCCTGGTCGGTGGCGCCGGCCATCCGCATCGCGACCATGGTGGCCGCCTCGGCCTCCACCGCCAGGTCAGCCAAGACGTTACGCATCAGCGGCTGGTCGATCAGGTAGGCGCCGAAGGCTTTCCGGTGCTGGGTGTGGTAGATGGCGCGGGTCAGGCCCATCCGCATGCTGGTGGCGCTGCCCAGCGCGCAGTCCAGCCGGGTCAGGTTGACCATCTCGATGATGACCGAGACGCCGCGGCCCTCCTCGCCGACCAGCCAGGCGGTGGCGCCGTCGTACTCGACCTCGCTAGAGGCGTTGGCGTGGTTGCCGCACTTGTCTTTCAGCCGCTGCAGCAGCATCCGGTTGCGGGTGCCGTCGGGCAGCACCCGGGGCAGGAAGAAACAGCTGAGCCCGCCGGGTGCCTGGGCCAGCACCAGGAAGATGTCGCACATCGGCGCCGAGGTGAACCACTTGTGGCCGGTGAGGGTGTAGCTGCCGTCGGCGTTGGCCACCGCTTGGGTGGTGCCGGCCCGTACGTCGGAGCCGCCCTGCTTCTCGGTCATCGACATGCCCGCGGTGAGGCCGGCCTTCTCGGTGGGCACCTTGAGCTCCGGGTCGTAGACCGGCTCGGTGAGCAGCGGCTCGAAGGTCTTGGCCAGCTCGTCGTTGTAGCGCAGCGCGGGAACGACGGCGTAGGTCATCGAGATCGGGCACATGTGGCCGGGTTCGGCCGTCCACACCCCGGTCTTGGCGGCTCGGACCACGTGCGCCCCCGGCCGAGGGTCGGCCCACGGCGCGGCGTGCAGCCCGTGTTCGATCGCGGTGCGCATCAGTTCGTGGTAGGCGGGGTCGTACTCCACGTCGTCGATCCGGTTGCCGACGGTGTCGTGGGTGTGCAGGATCGGCCGGTTGCGGTCGGCGAGCTCACCCCAGCGCTGGGCCTGGCCGGAGCCGGAGATGGCGCCGATCTCGGTGACCGCGTCGGCGCCCCACCCGCCGCCTTCCCGGACCAGCGACTCCATCAGCACCGGCGACGTCGCCGGGTTGTAGTTCTCCAGGGGTGGGACCTGGTTGGTGACGACGTGGGTGACCGACATGAAACTATGTTACATTTTATCGACGATTGCACAAGAGTTGTAAGGCCAGCTGGGATCTGCGCCGGCCGGGTCACGTCCTAACCGACGCACCGCTTCAGGAACGCGACGTCGTCCTTGCGGCGCTCCGCTGCGGTCTCACAGACCACCGGCGCGTTCGCGGTCAGCACCACGTCCACCAGCCAC
>NZ_JBYCLB010000097.1:0-2635 GCF_057473705.1 Mycobacterium sp. TH-M15
CCGCCAGTACGCCGGCTTCTCCACCGCCGCCGAGTCCAACGCCTTCTACCGACGCAACCTGGCTGCCGGGCAGAAGGGCCTGTCGGTCGCCTTCGACCTGGCCACCCACCGCGGCTACGACTCCGACCATCCGCGGGTGCAGGGCGACGTCGGAATGGCCGGGGTGGCAATCGATTCCATCCTGGACATGCGCCAGCTCTTCGAGGGGATCGACCTGAGCGCGGTGAGCGTGTCGATGACCATGAACGGCGCGGTGCTGCCGATCCTGGCGCTGTACGTGGTGGCCGCCGAGGAGCAGGGGGTGCCGCCGGAGAAGCTGGCCGGGACCATCCAGAACGACATCCTCAAGGAGTTCATGGTCCGCAACACCTACATCTACCCGCCGAAGCCGTCGATGCGGATCATCTCCGACATCTTCGGCTACACCAGCGCCAAGATGCCGAAGTTCAACTCGATCTCGATCTCCGGCTACCACATCCAGGAGGCCGGGGCCACCGCCGACCTGGAGCTCGCCTACACGCTGGCCGACGGGGTGGACTACATCAAGGCCGGCCTGGAAGCCGGGCTGGACATCGACAAGTTCGCGCCCCGGCTGTCGTTCTTCTGGGGCATCGGGATGAACTTCTTCATGGAGGTCGCCAAGCTGCGGGCCGGCCGGCTGCTGTGGAGCGAACTGGTCGGCGAGTTCGAGCCCAAAAGCTCAAAATCATTGTCGTTGCGGACCCATTCGCAGACCTCCGGGTGGTCGCTGACCGCCCAGGACGTCTACAACAACGTGGCCCGCACCTGCATCGAGGCGATGGCCGCCACCCAGGGCCACACCCAGTCGCTGCACACCAACGCGCTGGACGAGGCGCTGGCGCTGCCCACCGATTTCTCGGCGCGGATCGCCCGCAACACCCAGCTGCTGCTGCAGCAGGAGTCCGGGACCACCCGCCCGATCGATCCGTGGGGCGGCTCGTACTACGTCGAACGGCTCACCCACCAGCTCGCCCAACGCGCTCGGGCGCACTTCGCCGAGGTGACCGCGCACGGCGGGATGGCGCAGGCGATCAGCGACGGCATCCCGAAGCTGCGCATCGAGGAGGCCGCCGCCCGCACCCAGGCCCGCATCGACTCCGGCCGCCAACCGGTCGTCGGCGTCAACAAATACCAGGTCGTCGAGGACCAAGAGATCGAGGTGCTCAGGGTCGAGAACAGCCGGGTGCGCGCCGAGCAGCTGGCCAAGCTCGATCAGCTGCGCGCCGACCGCGACGAGGCGGCCTGCCAGGGCGCGCTGGCCGAGCTGACCCGGGCGGCAGCGGAGCACGGTCCGGCCGGCGAGGACGGGCTGGGCAACAACCTGATGGCGCTGGCGATCGACGCCGCCCGGGCCAGGGCTACGCTGGGGGAGATCTCCGACGCGCTGGAGAAGGTCTACGGCCGGCACCAGGCGGAGATTCGCACCATCGCCGGGGTGTACCGCGACGAGGTCGGGAAGGGCAGCAACATCGCCGGCGCAACCGAATTGGTCGAGAAGTTCGCCGAGGCCGACGGCCGGCGGCCCCGGATTCTGGTCGCCAAGATGGGTCAGGACGGGCACGACCGCGGCCAGAAGGTGATCGCCACCGCGTTCGCCGACATCGGCTTCGACGTCGACGTCGGCGCGCTGTTCTCCACCCCGGACGAGGTGGCCCGCCAGGCCGCCGACAACGACGTGCACGTGGTCGGGGTGTCGTCGCTGGCCGCCGGGCACCTGACCCTGGTGCCCGCGCTGCGCGACGCGCTGGTGCGGGTCGGCCGGCCGGACATCATGATCGTGGTCGGCGGGGTGATCCCGCCGGGTGACTTCGACGAGCTCTACGCCGCCGGGGCGACGGCGATCTTCCCGCCCGGCACGGTGATCGCCGACGCGGCGATCAACCTGCTGCAGACCCTCGCCGAACAGCGCGGCTACCGGCTGAAGTAGCGACCCGGTGGCCACTGCAGACCCCGACGGGGCCGACGACGCCGTCGTCGCCGACCTGGCGCGCGCGGTGAACGCGGGAGACCGGTCCGGGCTGGACCGGGCGATCACCCTGGTCGAGTCGACCCGGCCCGACCACCGCGGCCAGGCGCAGCGGCTGCTGCTGGCGCTGATGGCCACCGCCGGGGCCGCCCAGCACGTCGGCATCACCGGGGTGCCGGGGGTGGGCAAGTCGACCACCATCGAGGCGCTCGGCATGCACCTGATCGAGCGGGGACACCGGGTGGCGGTGCTCGCCGTCGACCCGTCGTCCACCCGCACCGGCGGGTCGATCCTGGGGGACAAGACCCGGATGCCGCGGCTGGCCGCCCACCCGGACGCCTACATTCGGCCGTCGCCGACCTCCGGCACCCTCGGCGGGGTGGCCAGGGCCACCCGGGAGACGATCGTGCTGCTGGAGGCCGCCGGGTTCGACGTGGTGCTGGTGGAGACCGTCGGGGTCGGGCAGTCCGAGGTGGCGGTGGCCAACATGGTCGACACCTTCGTCTTCCTCACCCTGGCGCGCACCGGCGATCAGCTGCAGGGCATCAAGAAGGGGGTGCTGGAGCTGGCCGACGTCGTGGTGGTGAACAAGGCCGACGGCGAGCACCTGGCCGATGCCCGGGTGGCGGCGCGGGAACTGGCGGCCGC
>NZ_JBYCLB010000098.1:0-8210 GCF_057473705.1 Mycobacterium sp. TH-M15
CCGGCACCGTCTACGGCGCCGACCCGGAGCGCGCGGCCGCGGTCGCCGCCCGGCTCCGGGTGGGCACGGTGAACGTCAACGGCGGCGTCTGGTACTCGGCGGACATGCCGTTCGGCGGCTACAAGCAGTCCGGCACCGGCCGGGAGATGGGGGTCGCCGGGTTCGAGGAGTACCTGGAGACCAAAGCAATTGCCACAGCGGTGAATTAAGGGGACAGCCAGATGGGACAGTTCGACGGAAAGGTGGCCGTCGTCACCGGCGCCGGCGGCGGGATCGGGCAGGCGTACGCCGAGGCGCTCGCCCGCGACGGCGCCGCGGTGGTGGTCGCCGACATCAACGCCGAGGGCGCCGAGGCGGTGGCCAAGCAGATCGTCGGCAACGCCGGCACCGCGATCGGGGTGGAGGTCGACGTCGCCGACCCGGATTCGGCGAAAGCCATGGCGGACCGGGCGGCCGCCGAGTTCGACGGCATCGACTACCTGGTCAACAACGCCGCGATCTTCGGCGGGATGAAACTCGACACCCTGCTGAACGTGCCGTGGGACTACTACAAGCGGTTCATGAGCGTGAACCTGGACGGGGCGCTGGCCTGCACCCGCGCCGTCTACCCGCAGATGCAGCAACGCGGCGGCGGGGCGATCGTCAACCAGTCGTCGACCGCGGCGTGGATGTACTCCAACTACTACGGGCTGGCCAAGATCGGGATCAACGGGCTGACCCAGCAGCTCTCCCGCGAGCTGGGCTGGATGAACATCCGGGTGAACGCGATCGCCCCCGGCCCGATCGACACCGAGGCCAACCGGACCAGCACGCCGCAGGAGATCGTCAAGACCCTGGTGCAGCAGCTGCCGCTGGCCCGGATCGGCACCGTCGACGACGTGGTCGGCATGTGCCTGTTCCTGCTGTCGGATCAGGCGTCGTGGATCACCGGGCAGATCTTCAACGTCGACGGCGGACAGATCACCCGGTCATGACTTCCGAGGCCAGGCTCGGGTACATCGGGCTGGGCAACATGGGCGCGCCGATGGCCACCCGGCTGGCCGACTGGCCGGGCGGGCTGACGGTGTTCGACGTGCGGGCCGAGGCGATGGCGCCGCTGGTCGACGCCGGGGCTGCCGCGGCCGGCGGCGTGGCCGAGATCGCCGCCACCGCCGACATCGTCAGCGTCACCGTGCTGGACGACGCCCAGGTCCGCACGGTGGTCGCCGAGCTGGCGGCCGCCGCGAAGCCGGGCACCGTGGTGGCGATCCACTCCACCATCGGCGACGACACCGCCGTCGAACTCGCCGCCGAGCTGGGGCCGCGCGACATCCACGTCATCGACGCACCGGTCAGCGGTGGCGCCGGGGCCGCGGCGAAAGGCGAGTTGGCGACCATGGTCGGCGCCGACGTCGACGTCTACCAGCGGGTGAAGCCGGTGTTCAAACAATGGGCGTCGCTGGTCATCCACGCCGGGGCGTCGGGCGCGGGAACCCGGATGAAGCTGGCCCGCAACATGTTGACGTTCACCGGCTACGCCGCTGCCGGCGAAGCGATGCGGCTGGCCGAGGCGGCCGGGCTGGATCTGCAGGCGCTGGGCCGGGTGGTGCGGCACACCGACGCGCTGACCGGCGGGCCCGGGGTGGTAATGATCCGGGACAGCGCGGCGCCGCTGCCGGCGGAGCATCTGCTGTACCGGCCGTTCACCCACACCCGCGGGCTCGGCGAGAAAGACTTACGGCTGGCGCTGGAGCTCGGGCAAGCGACCGGCGTGGCGCTGCCGCTGGCGCAGGCGGCGCTGGATGGGCTCGCCGACGCGCTCGGCGTACCCGACACCGACGACTGATTGGAGACGCTGATGGACGAACTGCGGCGCACCGGCCTGGCCAAGATGAACGAGGTCTACGCCTGGGAGATGCCGGACATGCCCGGTGAGTTCTTCGCGCTCACCGTCGATCACCTGTTCGGCCGGATCTGGACCCGCCCGGGGCTCTCCATGCGCGACAAGCGGTTGATCACCCTCTCGGTGGTCACCGCGCTGGGCCAGCAGGACCTGGCCGAGATCCAGGTCAACGCCGCGCTGCACAACGAGGAGATGACCGCGGACGAACTGCGCGAGCTGGCGATCTTCATCACCCACTACGTCGGCTTCCCGCTCGGGTCCGGACTGAACGGCGTGGTGGAACGGGTCATCGCCAAACGCGCAAAGGCGGCCGGCGCGGACAAGACCGAAGAGAAGAAGGCCAATGTCGACCAGGTGATCCGCAAGCACGCCGGAGACGCCTGAAGTCGGCGCTCAGGATCAGAGCAGTGAATCGGGCCGGTGCCAGCGCACGCCGTCGAACCGTCCGAAATCACTGTCATAGGAGACGATCTCGGCGCGATGCTCGACGGCCAATGCGGCAAGGTGAGCATCGTTGACCAGGTTGCCGCCGGTACCCACCAGAGCGAGCATGCCGGCCAGGACGTCTGCGTGCCGGGCGGTCGGATTCAGCAGTGCGGCACTCGGCGCGGCCAGCCAGTCGGCCACCCGGCCGATCGCTTCCTCCGGCGGCAACGGATGGGGAAACAACCCCTCCTTGGTGGACAGTCGAACGAACGCCAACAGCGGCACCCAGGCGAATCCGACGCTGTCGGCCCCGGACAGCGCGCCGTCGAGCCACCGCAGACTCGGACGATGGTGTTTGCTGGCGGTGTTCACCGCATACAGCAGGACATTGGCGTCGACGACCTTCACCGTGGTTACGCCCGTCGGCGTTGCCGGCGAACGAGCTCATCGTCCTCCAGCTCGGCCGCGAGCTGCAACGCGCGGTCCAGGTTGACCCCGGGAACACCCAGATCGGCGGTGCGGGTGGTGAACCGCTGCCCGGGAGCCGGTCCGGAAGCGCCCTCACGGATCGAGTCGTTGAGGGCCTGCTTGAACGACACCTGTCGCTCGGCCATCCGCCGTCGCAGCAACTGCTCGACATCGGCATCCAGCGTCACCGTCGTGCGCATGTTGACAGCATAGCATCAATAATCGAGATGCGTTGCTGTCATCGTTGTCCTGCTACTCCGTCCCGCTAGTGTTGCTCTGTGCACGTCCTGGTGATCGGCTCCGGCGCCCGCGAACATGCGCTGCTGGTGGCGCTGCGCAGAGACCCGCGGGTCGACAAACTCGCGGTTGCGCCGGGGAACCCCGGTGCGGCACTCATCGCCGACCGGTACGACGTCGACATCGGCTCCGGGGAGGCGGTGACCGCGCTGGCCCGGGAGATCGGCGCCGACCTGGTGGTGATCGGGCCGGAGGTGCCGCTGGTGCTGGGCGTCGCCGACGCGGTCCGGTCGGCCGGGATCGCCTGCTTCGGCCCGTCCCGCGACGCCGCCCGGATCGAGGGGTCCAAGGCGTTCGCCAAGGACGTGATGACCGCCGCCGGGGTGCGCACGGCACGTTCGGAGATCGTGGACAACCCGGGGCACCTGGACGCGGCGTTGAGCCGGTTCGGCCCGGACGCCGGCGAGCCCGCCTGGGTGGTCAAGGACGACGGCCTGGCCGCCGGCAAGGGGGTGGTGGTGACGTCGGACCGGGTCGCGGCCCGCGCGCACGCCGCCGGTCTGCTGGAGGCCGGTCACCCGGTGCTGCTGGAATCCTTCCTGGACGGCCCGGAGCTCTCGCTGTTCAGCATCGTCGACGGCGAGACGGTGCTGCCACTGCTGCCGGCGCAGGACTTCAAACGGGTCGGCGACGGCGACGTCGGACCCAACACCGGCGGCATGGGCGCCTATGCGCCGCTGCCGTGGCTCTCCGCGGCGGCGGCCACCCGGATCGCCGACGAGGTGATCAAACCCGTTGCGGCCGAGCTGGTCCGGCGCGGCTGCCCGTTCACCGGGTTGCTCTATGCCGGCCTGGCGATGACGTCGTCCGGGCCGGCGGTGGTGGAGTTCAACTGCCGGTTCGGCGATCCGGAGACGCAGTCGGTGCTGGCGCTGCTGGACTCGCCGCTGGGTCAGCTGCTGCAGGCCGCCGCCACCGGTGGGTTGGCCGGATTCGGGCCGCTGCGCTGGCGGGACGGCGCGGCGGTGACGGTGGTGCTGGCCGCGGAGAACTATCCGGGCCGTCCGCGGGTCGGCGACGTGATCGTCGGCGCCGACGCCGACGGGGTGCTGCACGCCGGAACCGCCCGCCGGGACGGCGACGGGGCGATCGTCTCGTCCGGCGGCCGGGTGCTGTCGGTGGTCGGCACCGGCGCCGACCTGGCCGCCGCCCGCGTGGCGGCGTACCGCATCCTGGAGTCGATCCGGCTGCCGGGCAGTCACTTCCGGACCGACATCGGCCTAGCCGCCGCCGAGGGCAGGATCCGGCTCTAGAATCCGACCGCCTGACCGTCCCGGCGTGGGTCGCTGACCGCCAGATAGCCGTCGTCTAGGCGCCAGATCGCCTGACAGCTGCCGAACTGGTTGTAGTCGTCGACCGCGATCAGCTGATGACCGCGCTGCTGCAAACCCTCCAGGGTCGCCGTCGGATAGCTCCGCTCGCAGCTGACCTGCAGGCCGTCCACCCAGCGGAAGCGCGGACCGTCGCATGCCGCCTGCGGATTCTGGCCGTGGTCGACGATGCGCGTCACCACCTGGATGTGGCCCTGCGGTTGCATGTCGCCGCCCATCACGCCGAAGCTCATCACCGGAGCGCCGTTTTTGCTCAAGAAAGCCGGGATGATGGTGTGGTACGGGCGTTTATTCGGGCCGACCCGGTTCGGATGCCCCGGCGTCGCAACGAAACCGGAACCGCGGCTGTGCAGCGAGATGCCGGTGCCGGGTACCACCACGCCGGAGCCGAAGCCCGGCATATAGTTCGACTGGATCATCGAGACCATCTGCCCGGATGCGTCGGCGGCGGTGAGATACACCGTCCCGCCGCGCGGTGTGCCGGCGGTCGCCGGCCGAGCCCGCCGCGGGTCGATCAGGCTCGCCCGCTGCTGCAGGTACTCCGGGTCGAGGAGTTGGCCGGGGGCGAGCGCCATGTGATCGGCATCGCCGACGTGGGCCGCCGCGTCGGCGAAAGCGAGCTTCACCGCTTCGATCTGCAGGTGCACGGCGTCGGTCGAATCCACCGGCAGCGACGCCAGGTCGAAGTGTTCGAGGATGCCCAGCGCGACCAGGGCGACGATGCCCTGACCGTTGGGGGGTATCTCGTGCACCGTGAAACCGCGGTAGTCGCGGCTGATCGTGCCGACCCAGTCGGCGCGGTGGGCGGCGAGGTCGGCGGCGCGCATGACCCCGCCGTGGGCAGCGGAATGAGCTTCGAGCTTCGCCGCCAGCTCGCCGCGGTAGAACGCCTCGCCCCCGGTCGCCGCGATCTTCTCCAGCGTCACCGCATGATCGGGGAACCTGACCAGCTCACCGGGCTGCGGCGCCCGCCCGGCGGGCAGGAACACGTCGGCGAACCCGGGCTGGTCTCCAAGCAACGGCACTTGCGCCGCCCACTGCGCAGCGATGACCGGTGACACGGCAAACCCGTTGCGCGCGTATCCGATCGCCGGCTCGAACAGCCGCTCGAACGGCAGCGCACCGAACCCGGTGTGCAGCTCGACCCAGCCGGAGACCGCGCCCGGCACGGTCACCGAATTCCAGCCGAGCGCCGGCACGCCGGCGTCGCCGAAGTACTCCGGGGTCCAGGCGGCCGGCGAGCGCCCGGACGCGTTCAGCCCATGCAGCCGGGTGCCGTCCCAGACCATGGCGAAGGAGTCGGATCCGATGCCGTTGGAGACCGGCTCCACCACGGTCAGCGCGATCGCGGTGGCCAACGCGGCGTCGACGGCGTTGCCGCCGTCGGCGAGCATCCGCAGCCCCGCCTGGGCGGCCAGCGGCTGCGACGTGCACACCACGTTGCGGGCCAGCACGGGCGTACGCGGCCAGGCATACGGCAGATCCCAGGAGAAGGGCGCGTTCATCGCCGCGTACCGGTCGCGAACTTCTCGGCGACCGCGCGCCGGTCCACCGACCCCTTGGCGGTGTGCGGCAGTTCATCGGCGACATGGATGCTGGCCGGGATCTCGAAGCCGGCCAGCCGGTCGCCGCAGAACCCGGTCAGGTCGGTGACGCTCGGCGCGGCCGACGCCGTCGGCACGATCACCGCCGTCACCGTCTCGCCGTAGATCGGGTCCGGCACCCCGATCACCGCCGCCTCGGCGATGCCGGGGTGGCCCAGCAGCACGTCTTCGACCCGTTCCGGCGAGATCTTCTCCCCACCCCGGTTGATCAGTTCCTTGATCCGGCCGCGCAGCACCAGCTGCCCGTCCTCCGACAGCGAGCCCAGGTCGCCGGTGTGCAGCCAGCCGTCGGTGAAGTTCGCCGTGGTGATCGCCGGATCACCCAGGTAACCGCGGGCCACGGTGCGGCCGCGCAACCGCACCTCGCCGACCGCGCCGGGCGGCAGCGGCCGGCCGTCGTCGTCGACGATCCGGATGTCCGGTCCGGAGGACCGGCCGACCAGCCCGGGGGCATCGGTGGCCGGGTCGGCGGGCCGGACGCTGCAGATCTGGTGGGTGGCCTCGGTCATCCCGTAGGCGGACAGCATCGGTGCGCCGAACTCCGCCGAAAGCCGCTGCGCGGTCGGCAGGTCCAGCGGGGCACTGCAGCTGCGCAGGAAACGCAGCCCGGCATGGCCGGCTACCGCCCCGCGGGCCAGCAGGATCCGGTGGATGGTCGGAACCGCGGTGAACCAGGTGGCGTTCGCGGCTTGCAGGTCGGCGACGAACGTCTGCGCGGAAAACCTGCCGCCGGCCGGCAGCAGGACGGTACCGCCGGATGCCAGGGTCGCCAGCAGCGCGGCGATCAGCCCGTGGCCGTGGAACAGCGGCATCACCGCGACGGTGGCGTCCTGCGGGCCGAGGCGGTAGGTGTCGACGATCGCGGCGGCCGCGCCGGAAATGCTGTCCTGGGTCCACGGCACCATCTTGGGCGCTCCGGTGGTGCCGCCGGTGAACATGATCATCGCGTCGTCGCGGTGCAGCCCGTCCGGGGTGCCCGGTGACGGCTGCGGCGGGGCGGCGACATCGGCATCGATCGACGGGGCGCGGTCCGGGCCCGATGTCACCGCAACCGGCCAGCGCGGCGGTGACGGCTCCGGCTCGGCCGCACCGCTGACCAGGACGGCCCGGGCGCCGGCCGTCGTCATCCGGGTTTGCTGCTCGGCGACCGGCAGTGCCGGATCCAGCGGCACGGCCACCAGGCCGGCGTTCAGCGCGGCGAGCAGACCGACGACGAACACCGCATCGCTGGGGGCGCGCAACGCCAGCCGATCGCCAGGGGCCAGACCGGCCCGGTGCAGCCTCGCCGTCAAATCCTCGACCAGGCCGAACAGCTCCGAGTAGGTGATCGGCACCCGGTCTGCGGTGACCACCAGGGCGGTGGCCTCGGGTCGTGCGGCCGCGGTGGCGTGCAGTTGATCGACGAACATCATCGTCCCCAGCGTACGGGTTGGCCGTCGCCGCACCGCTGGGGAAGAGTGGGAGGCGACACCCACCCCGCGACCGGCAGGAGAGCCGAACATGGCGACGCCCAACGAGCGCACCGACGGATTCCAGCTCACGGTCGATGCGCTCAAGCTCAACGGGGTCGCCACCATCTACGGGGTGGTCGGCATCCCGGTCACCGACCTGGCCCGGGTCGCGATGGCATCCGGCATCCGCTATATCGGCTTCCGGAACGAAGCCGCCGCGGGCAACGCCGCGGCCGCCGCCGGTTTCCTCACCCGCCGGCCGGGGTTCTGCCTGACCGTGTCGGCGCCCGGATTCCTCAACGGCCTGACCGCGCTGGCCAACGCCACCACCAACTGCTTTCCGATGGTCCAGATCTCCGGATCCGGCAGTCAGGCGATGGCCGACCTGCAGCGCGGCGACTACCAGGAACTCGACCAGCTCAACGCCGCCCGGCCGTTCGCCAAGGCGGCCTACCGGATCGGCCGGATCGAGGACATCGGTCTCGGCATCGCCCGGGCGATCCGCACCGCGGTCTGCGGCCGGCCCGGCGGCGTCTACCTCGACCTGCCGGGTGAGGTGCTCGGCCAGAGATTGGCCAGCGCCGCGGCCGCGGAGACCATCTTCCGGGTTGTCGACCCCGCCCCGGCGCAGGCGCCGGCAGCCGAGGCGGTGGACCACGCGATCAGCCTGCTCGCCTCGGCCCGGCGACCACTGATCGTGCTCGGCAAGGGCGCCGCCTACGCGCAGGCCGACGAGGTGGTCCGCGAGTTC
>NZ_JBYCLB010000099.1:0-3675 GCF_057473705.1 Mycobacterium sp. TH-M15
GCCTCGCTGTACCCCAACGACGAGGACGGCGAAGTCACCGCGACCGCGCCAGTGTGGGGGGTGGACGGCGATCCCGACGAAGAGATCACCATGACCCGCTACTACGCGGCGCAGCGGACGATGTGGGTGGACCCGGTCTCCGGCACCATCGTCAAGACTCAAGTGCACGCCAACCACTACTTCGCCCGGGACCCGCTACGGCCGGAGATGACGTTCGTCGACTACACCGTGGCCAGCACCGAGGAGACCATCGAGGCGCAGGTCGACGCGGCGCGAAACGAGCGGGACCGGGTAGCCCTGTGGTCGCGGGTGCTGCCGATCACGTTCACCGCGGCCGGCCTGGTCACCCTGGTCGGCGGGGCGTTGCTCGGCTGGTTCAGCGTGCCGCTCGAGGACGCGCTGACCAGCCGCGGCCGAGACGGCGGCCGTGGTCTGCTGGCCGCTCTCACCCGCAAGCCGCAGCCGCCCGAGCGGATGCCCGGCGCAGAGGCCAAGACCGAGAAGCTGACCGTGCAACCCGGCGAAGCGCGGCGTCGCGGTGCACCCGCCGATGCGGCGGGTCCGGCGGCAAAGCACCCGCCGGATCCGGCCGATCGGACCTGACCGGTGATCGACCGGGCGTTGCGCTGGGCCGCACCCGGATACGCCCTGGCACTGACCCTGCTGGTGCTGGCGCCGGCGCTCCCTCCGGGCTACCTGCTGCTGCGTGACGCCGTCTCCACCCCCCGGTCCTACCTGACCGATGCGGCGCTGGGCCTGAGCGAGTCGGCACCGCGGGCGGCGCCGCAGGACTTCGCCGTGGCGCTGGCGTCAACCCTGGTCGACGGCGGGGTGGTGGTGAAAGCCCTGCTGGTGGCGGGGCTGTGGTCGGCCGGCTGCGGGGCGGCCCGGCTGGTGGGTGTGGTGTTGCCGCGCGCCGGCCTGCCCGGTCAGCTGGTCGCGGTCACCGTCGCGATCTGGAACCCGTATGTGGCCGAGCGGTTGCTGCAGGGCCACTGGAGCCTGCTGGTCGGTTACGGCTGCCTGCCCTGGGTCGCCGCCACCATGCTGGGGCTGCGCAGCGCGGCCGACCGGATCGGCAAGCCGATGCTACTGACGCTGGTCTTCTGGCTGGCGTTGGCCGGACTGACGCCGACCGGGCTGCTGTTGGCCACCGCGGTGGCGCTGGTCTGCGCGGTGAGCGCGGGCAGCGGCTGGCCGCGTCGGTTCTGCGTGGCGGTCGCGGTGGCCGCCGCCGCGGTAGCGGCACTGCCGTGGCTGGTGACGTTCCTGTTGGGGCCGTCGCAGCAGCTGGCCGGTGCGCCCGGGGTGGACGAATTCGCCGCCCGGGCCGAGCCCGGGCTGGGCACAGCGGGCAGCCTGGCCGGGCTGGGTGGGCTGTGGAATTCCGAGGCGGTGCCGGGCTCGCGGGCGACGTTCTTCGCACTCCCGGCGACGCTGGTGCTGCTGACCGTGGTGACGCTGGGACTTCCGGTGGTGGTGCGCCGGATAGCTGCGGTGCCGCTGCTGGCGCTGGCGGTGACGGCGGTGACGGCGTCGGCGGCGCTGGCCACCGGCACCGGTCTGAACCTGTTGCACACCGTGGTCGACGCCGCCCCCGGCCTCGGCGTGCTGCGCGACGGTCAGAAGTGGGTGGCCCTGGCGGTGCCGGGCTACGCACTCTCCGGCGGTGGCGCGGTGCTCACCTTGCGCCGCTGGCTGCGGCCACCGTCGGCGGCGTTGGTCTGCTGCGCCGCGCTGATCCTGGCGCTGCCCGACCTGGCCTGGGGGGTCGGCGGCCGGATCAGCCCGGTGCACTACCCACATGGCTGGCAGGTGGTGTCCACCGCGATCAACGCCGAGCCGCGCACCGTCGTGGTGCTGCCCGCCGGCAGCATGCGCCGCTTCGACTGGGCCGGATCGGCGCCGGTGCTCGATCCACTGCCACGCTGGCTGCGCGCCGACGTGCTGACCACCGGCGATCTGGTGGTGGCCGGGCGCACCGTGCCCGGCGAAGGCACGCACGCCCGGGCGGTGGAGGCGTTGCGGCTGGCCGGCTCCGACACGGCCGCACTGACCGGTGCCGGGGTGGGTTGGGTGGTCGTCGAGGCGGGTACCGACGGGGAGTTCGGCGCCGCCGAAGACACCTTGCACCGGCTGACGGCGACCTACCGGGACGCGGACCTGCGGCTGTACCGGGCCGGCGGCGACACCCCGGGGGCGCCGGCGGTGCGGCGCTGGGCAGCGGTGACCGTCCACCTGGGGTGGCTGGCGATGCTGGCGGCCGGAGCCGCCGGAATCGCGTTCCGATTCGTCGAGCGGCAGCGCCTGCGCCAGCAGGCCGCGCAGCGGGCGGCCGACGCGCCTTCGCCTTAGCTGTCGAGGAAACGCGGCCGCACCGCGGGTGCCGGCAACGGACAGGTGCCGTACCGGCCGAAGACGCGGTACCGGATGCCGGCGAACCGGTCGTAGAGCCGATCGCGCAGCGCCGCCGGGACCAGCCGGGCCGCCAGGAGCACCCGGAACGGTCCGCCGAGGTAACTCGCCACCCGCAACACCGCCGCCGACCGGACGCTGACCCGTTCGTCGGGCTGACCGGGCCGGTCGACGAAGACGATCGAGTCCACCCCGGGCAAGCCCGGATGACGATCGATCACGGCGCGGGAGAAAGCGCTGTCCAGCGCCGCGAAGTGCAGCGTGCCGCGCCGGTCGAACCGCAGAATCGTCCGCACCGACCGGTTGCAGAACCCGCAGACCCCGTCGTACAGCAGGACGGGCGCGGCGAGCCCTTCGGTCACCACACCCCGCTGACCCGTTCGCCGGCGTGCACCGACTCGAGCACGTCGCGCATCGACTCCGCGCTCTGCCGCCAGGAGAATTCGGTGCTGCGCACCTGCGCCTTGCCGCCGAGCTGGGCGCGCAGCACCGAATCGCGCAGCAACTCTTCGAGTCGGCGGGTCAGATCGGGGTAGTCGTCGACCAGCACCCCGGTCACCCCGTCGATGATCGAGTCGGAGAGCCCACCGGACGAGCGGTAGCCGATCGTCGGCACGCCGTGCTGACCGGCCTCGATCACCGCCAGACCCCAGCCCTCCTTCCGGGACGGCAGCAGCTGCACCCAGGCTCGGTGCACCAGCCGGGGTTTGGTGACGTCGTCGACGTGACCGTGGAAGGTCACCGCGCCGGTGATGCCCAGCCGGGCGGCGCGATCGACCAGACGCTGCCGCCACCAGCCGTCACCGACCACGTCGAGGTGCAGCCCCGGGATCCGCGCACGCAGCGCGGCGACCGCCGCCAGGGCGTCCTCGATCTGCTTGTGCGGCACCAACCGGGACAGCACCACCACCCGCGGCGCCGGCGCCCGCGGGCCGGCCAGCGTCTCGGCGGGCGCGTCGTCGAGGCCGTTGCGCACCACCGCGATCCGGTCGGCGGCCACCCCCAGCTCGGTCAGCTCCCGCGCCGACGGCAGCGACACCGTCAGGTACTGGTTGCGCCGGTGCAGCCGCGGGGACAGCGTGGACTCCACCCACCAACCGATCCGGCTCAGCAGCGGCCCGGCCACCCGCCACTGCTCCCGATGGCAGTGGTGCACCAGCACCGCGACCCGGCGGCCGTAGGCCAGCCGGGCCAGGAACGGCAGCCCGTTCTGGGTGTCGACCACCACGTCCGGTCGCGCCCGGCGCAGCGAGCCGATCC
>NZ_JBYCLB010000100.1:0-1632 GCF_057473705.1 Mycobacterium sp. TH-M15
ACAAAAGTTGATCCTCCATCTCCTCAGTGGTGCTCAGCGTCGGGACGTCAACCCTGGGCGAGAGCGCGGTCGGCCAGCGCCCCGATTGCCGGTGCCAACAGCCGGGCGTATTCGACCGTCAGGTGATTCCGGTCGAGGTAGACCAGGGTGTTGCCGACGATGCCCGGGCAGCGCTCTGTGGTGCAGAACAGCTCGGTGAGGTCGGCATAGCGTCCGCCGTTGGTCGTGGTGGCGGCGGACTCCGCTGCGATGCCGTGTTCGTCCAGCGCGGCTGCCCGCGCCGGTGAGCAGGCCACTGCATCACCGAGCTGTCCGGACAGGCAGATCGGCACCACCAGATTGGGATCCGGAATGGGCCCGAGGATCAGCACTTTGGCGCCGATGCCGCGTAGCTGGTGCACCAGGCGAGCCAGGCTGTCGATCCACGCCGGTTCGTAGGACGTGAAGCCTGCCGGGTATCCGTGGTCGGCGCCGTATCGCCGCCACATGCTCACCACGACCAGCTTCGGGTGCTCGGCGTTCAACCGGGCAATGATCTGACCGCGCCACTGCTCACATTCGGTGTACTCCCGACGAAGGAGGAGGCTGGTGGTGGGCAGGTCCAGCAGTGGGCAGCCGGCTTTGGTCAGCATCTCCAGCCGCCAACGCCGCTGCTGGGCGAGTGGGTCAAGCGCCGGGTTCCACATCGCGGCATCCGAGTCGCCGACCACGGCTACAGTCGTCGCCGAGGCAGTGTCGCCGGTCGCGCACTCAGGCTGCCTGACTTGCCAGGCACTGCGCAGGCAGCCGTATCGGAACACGTCATTAAGTTCGGCTGCCGCGTTGGCAAGCGGCGGGCTCAGGTTCGACGGGACGGCTTTGACGTCGGCCGACGCCGCGACCGCGGCATGCACCTGATCGAACGCGTGCCGTACCGCCGCGTCGTAGGCGTCCATTGTGGAACCGGCCGGGACCGGTGCCGCTCGCACGGACATCGTTGCCGCAGGTGCGCCCCGGCCGACCGGGGCAGGCACCACGACCAGCAGCGCCAGGCCCACGCAGACCGCGCACGCGGTGGCGACACCGCCCAGCACCAGGCTCGCCCGTGCCGACCGGCGAATCGGAGCGGCGAAGCGCAGCGGGTTCTCGATGAAACGCAGGGTGAGCACCGCCAGGCCGCCGGACACCAGCGCCGCCACCAACCTGGCGATCAGCCCCAGCGGGTGGCCGATTAACAGCGGTGCGAATACCAACACCGGCCAGTGCCACAAATACCAGGAATAGGAGATCCGGCCGATCGCGCGCATCGGCGGCAACCCCAGAAGCCGGCCGCATCCCTGCGCGGGAATGGCGCAGCCGGCGCCGATCACCAGCACCGCACCCGCCGTGGGCAACAGCGCGGCGATACCCGGATATAGCGTGTCGGTGCTGAAACGAGTGCAGGCCAGCAGGATCAGGGCCAGCCCGGCCCACCCGGTGATCGCGGCGGCGCGCGGCGGCAGACGCTGCCAGCGGACGACCGTGAGGACCACCAGGCCGCCGACCGCCAACTGCCAGGCCCGAGTGGGTAGCGAGAAGAACGCGACAAAAGGCGCCCAGTGACAGACAGCCAGCGACAACGCAAACGACACCGCGGCGACCAGTGAAAGAACC
>NZ_JBYCLB010000101.1:0-10937 GCF_057473705.1 Mycobacterium sp. TH-M15
GTTGCTGCCGTACGAATCGGAGTCACGCAGCAGTTGATGAAGCCGCTCCAGCGGGTCACCGTTTCCGGGTTGGGCCCGATGACCCGGCCGCCGGGTCGCGTTATCGTTCGCAATCGGCAGCCGGTCGGCATCGACGTCGTTCATCGGGCTGTTTCCGTTACTCGTACCCGACCCCTCGTCGTCAGGCCCGGGCACCAGGTTCGTCGCGTCCGGGTTGAGTTGCGGCGGCGGCCGCGGGGCGGTCGTCGTCGGCTCGTCCAGATTGGGCAGCGGCGGGCCGGGCGGCGCCGGCTCCAGCGACGTGGGCGGCGGCGGCACCTCCACCGGCGGCGGGGGTGACGGTGGCGGGGGCGGTGGCCGGTGCAGAATCTCAATCTTCTCGTTGACCCGCGCGGCGGCCTCCTCGCGGATCGTGCGCCGGTCCCCGTTGGGGTCGAGGTTGCCCTCGAAACACCCCGCGGCGGCGTGCTCGATGACGTCGAGTGCGCCGCGGTACTGCTGCTCGGCGGCCTGGACGTCGCGGTCCCGGGCAGCCAGGTCGCCGCGCGTCTCCCGGATCAACTCCAAATTCACCCGGACAGCGCACGCGTCGGGGCCGCGGGTACGCGACAGCGCGACGGTGAACCGTTCGTCGGCGTCGGCAAGCCGGCCCTCGAGCGCACGCAGATCCCCCTCGATGAACGGGAGCCGTTGCGGCTCGATGATGTCGAACGAACTCAGAATCGAGACGTCCTCGCGCAGCGTCTCGATGTCGTGGCGGGCGAAGGCCGACACCGCGGAGCGACCGACGACGGTCACCGTCACCAACTTCGCCGCCGCCAGCAGCGCGACGATCGCCAACGGTGCCGTGGCCAGGTACAGCCGGCGGCGCAGCCGCAGCCGCGACGGTCCGGATCGGTACCACCGGTTCAGCGCGTCACCGACACGGCGTGCGCGCACTCGCAGATCCCCACGGAAGTTCATCGGGCCGAGTCCTGCCGGACCATCCGGACGCGACGGAAATCCCGGATGCTCAGGTAGATCTCCACCAGCACCAGCGCCGCGGCCAGCAGCGAGAACACCCAGTACAACTCGTTCCGCTCGACCACGCGGGAGGCGCGCAGCGCGGCGTCCTCCTCGGGGGCGACGTTGCCCTGCACCGCCGGGATGACCGCGGCGATACTCTGGCCGCTTTCCCGGTGGAAGTACGGCACCCCGAGTTGGTCGGCAACCGAGCGCAGCCGCGACTCGTCGATCGCGTTGTTCAGCGGCTCCCCGGTGGTCGGGTCGGACATGTACACCAGGCGCCCGTTCACCCAGCCCTGCGGGATCGCCGATCCGGCCGGTGTTCCGTAGCCGAGGGTGGCGCCGCCGACGATCTTCCCGGCACCGATGGCGAATTCCTGCTGCGCCACCCGCGAACCGCTGGCGCCCTCGCCGAGATAGAAGACGACGTTCTCCGATCGCGGGTAACGCTGCTTCGCCCTCTGCAGCTTCTCGTTGAGCAGTTCGTGGGCGGCGCCGGCGTCGACGTCGTACATCGCGCTCGACTGCACCAGCGTGTACGGCGACATCCCGGCCACCAGGGGTTTGAGCCCCCAGACGTCGTCCGACAACGCCCAGTCCACCCTGGCCTTCCCGGCGAACGAGATGATCGAGAACCGGGCCCGCGGATACTGGTCGATCAGCGAGTCGATGTCGCTGCGGATACCCGACATCCGGGATTTGCGGTCGCCGTAATCCTCGACCCGGGAGTCCACCGACCGGTCGACCACGAAGAACACATTCAGATTGGAGCTGGTCAACGGTGCGGTCCTGGTCGGTTTGGCCGAATTCGCGGTGCCGGGTTCGAGCCCGGGGCGGGCCGCGGCAACCACCAGGAGCAGCACGGCCGCGGTCAATCCGCACCATCGTGCCACCACGACGCGGTACCGGCCGGAGCCGGTGCGCACCAGGACCCGGTACAGCGCCACCATTCGGATCGCCATCAACAGCACGCCGATGCCGATCAGCACCGGTGGCGTCATGGCCGGTTCGAACGTCATTTGCGCAACACCGCCAGCGACACGCACAGCAGCAACGACGCCATCAACGCGGTTGTCAACGGCACGTCCGGGTAGTCCCAGGTACGCCGCGACACCATGGTGCCGTTCGGCAGCACCACGCTCGGCTGATTGTCCCGGATCTGGTCCAGATCGGCGGTGAGCGTCGGCTCGGTGGCTTCCTCGCCGGCGGCAGCCGTACCGACCGGGTTGTACGCGAAGAACTTTCCACCGGTCGCCTCGGTGATGGACCGCAGCGAATCGTCGCCCTGCTCGGACCACTGCAGCACGTCGGAACGGGACAGTGCGTTGATCTGGATACCGGCCTTGGCCGCCATGTTCTTGATGTCCTGCTGGTCGAAGAGTGACTTACGCGTCTCGTCCGGTGAACGCAGGGCGCTGTAGCCGATGTAGACAACCGCGCGACGGTGGGTGCTGCGATCCTCGAAGGAGGGGAAACCGGTCATGCAGAGCGCCAGGATATCCTCGACGCTGCGCGCGTAGTCCATGTATTGCACGGTCCGGGAGAACTCGTCGATTCCGGTCCGAAGCGCAGCCGATTCGGCGTTCGTCAACTCCTGCTTGCCGTCCAGCTTGTGCTGCAGCGCCGGCAGGGCGGCGAACTGCTCGAACCGGTCGGAGACGTACTGGTAGTCCCGAGTCAACGGCACCACGCGCAGGCTCGGCGACGTGAGCCCGATCCGCTGGGTGTCATACGACCGGGTCTGCGCTGCGAAGTACCGCAGGAATCCGGCGGTGGTGGGATCGGTGACCGGCTCGCCGACACACAGCATGATGTCCTCGGGGTGCAGGGACTCGAAGTTGCGGGTCGCCGACCAGAATCCGCTCGGGCGGGCGCTGGTCAGCAATGCGGTGGTGAAGACGATGAGCAGCAGCACCCCGGTGATCAGCGTCGACCAGAATTCGGTGCGGTCCACCCGGCCGTACTCGGGCAGCCGGGTCAGCCGGTCGACGTGGGCAAGCGGGCGCAGGATCCGGCGCACCTGCGGCAGGGGCCACACCGCCGCGACGGCGATGCACACCGCCAGGGCCATGAACCCGACGATCGCGACCCAGAGCCACCTCAGGTCCACGATTCGATCAACTTCTCCGCCGACCGGCCCACGCTGTCGACGTCGGGGGGCGAGTCGAGGTTGAACTGCACCTCGTTGAGCGCGCCGATCACGCTCGCGGCGGGCGCCAATCGCCCCGCCGCGATGTCGGTCAGATGCATGTACTGGACGTGCTCTCCGGTGGCCAGGGAGAGGTAGCTGCGCAGCGTCCTGCTCATCTCCGCCCCCGCCTGCGCCGCGGTCAGGCCACCCGACGCGTACCGGGTGCGGGTACGCGAGACGCTGCGAGCGAACCGTCGGCGCAGCAGCCAACTGTGCACCGCGCCGATGACCCTCATCTTCCGCAGCCGATGGGGCGGCAGCGTCCACACCGAGGCCGCCGCGTACCAGCCGATCACCGCCGCGACCAGCAGGCCGGCGATCACCAGCCACCACCACGAGTACGGTCGCGGCCCGCTCAGATAGCGCAACAGGTTATCCGGCACGGCTGAACGCCTCTGTCATCTCGACCACCCGGGTTCGGATCTCGGTGCTGGCACGAATTTTGGTGTGACACACCCTGTTGGCCACCATGAACTCATCCAGTTGCGCCGAACGCACCGCCTCCGCGCGCCGATACGCCTCCACCACACGCGGACCCAGGGCGGCGCCGTTGCGGATGAACCCGCCGCTTTCCACGTCGTAGCCGTCCTGCTCGTCCTCCGACGACCCGACGGCCGGCATGTCGCTGATCATCGCCCACATCAGATCGTGCCGCCCGGACAGCTGGCCCAGCACCTCGGCGAACTCACTGTCGACGTCCGGCTCGTCGGACACCACGACGATGACCATCCGGTGCCGATAACCGGTTGCGGCGTAACGCAACTGGTCGACGATGTTGCTGGGCCCGGAGCCGGTAAGCGTGTGCGTGTAGAACATGTTGAGCATATTCTCGATGTGGGTCTCGCCGCGTCTGCCGCGAACGTTCGCAGACCCGCGGCTGTCTCCGTACACCATGGCGACTTCGTCGGACCGCGGAATTGCGATCAGACCGATCGCGCCCATCACGTGGGCGGCAACGTCACGCTTGAACTCACCGCTGGGGGCCAGCGCGGACATGTTACGGCCGGCGTCGGCGATCAACAGAATCTTGTGGTGCTTCTCCGACACGAACCGTTTGATCAGCACACTGCCCGACCGAGCCGACGCCTTCCAGTCGATGTCGCGGACGTCATCTCCGGCGACGTAGGGCCGCAGGTCGTCGAATTCCAGGCTGCGAGTGTGCAACAGGGCGTAGCGACCGCCCTCCAACAGCCCCCGGTGATCGGTGCCGAAATACATCTTGGCCTGGTTAAGCAGCTGTCCCATGGTCGGTCAGGGGACGCGGATCGCCTGTAACACCGCGTCGATCACGGTCTCCGGCTTCACGTTCACGGCCGCTGCCTCGAACCCGAGAATCAGGCGGTGCCGCAGCACCCGGTGAGCGATCTGTTTGATGTCGTCCGGGATCACATGGTTGCGGCCGGCGAGCACCGCCAGCGCCCGGGACGCCTTGCAGAACGCGATCGTGGCGCGCGGACTGGCGCCGTACTCGATCAACCGGGCAAGCTGCGCGGGCAGGTGCTGCTGGGGGTGTCGAGTGGCATTGACCAGGTGGCTGGCGTAGCGCACCAATACCGGGTCCATGTGCACGTTTCTCACCGTGCCCTGCAGCCACTGCACCTGGTCGAGGGTGATCGCCGGGTGCCGCTCAGCGCCGCGGTCATAGACCCCGTGCTCGATCCGGAACATCACCTCGGCTTCCTGGTCCGGATTGGGGTAGCCCAGCACCTCCTTGAGCATGAATCGGTCGGTCTGGGCTTCCGACAGCGGGTAGGTGCCTTCCTGGTCCACCGGGTTCTGCGTGGCGATCACCAGGAACGGTTCCGGGATCGGATAGTTCTGGCCGGCGATGGTGGTCTGCCGCTCCTCCATCGCTTCCAGCATGGCGCTTTGGGTTTTGGCACTGGACCGGTTGATCTCGTCGAGCAGCACGATGTTGGTGTGCACCGGACCGAGTTGTGTGGTGAACGAATTCGTCGCCGACTCGTACACCTGGGTGCCGACGATGTCGCTGGGGAGCAGGTCGGGTGTGCACTGGATGCGCTGGAAGCCGCCCTGGACCGCGTCGGCGACGACCCGGGCAGCGGTCGTCTTCGCCAACCCGGGCACGCTTTCCAGCAGGATGTGCCCCCCGGTCAACAGACCCAACAGCAGCGTCTCGCGAAGATTCTCCTGACCGACCACCTTGGCGTTGAACGCCTGTACCACCGCCGCGACCAGCTGCTGCGCGCTCTGCATGTCGCGGCCATTCGGTTGCACCCGGGCCCGAGCGGTTGTCATGTCAGCCTTCCTGGTCGATCACGATCGGTTCAGCCTCGGAACGACACTTCGGGCGGGTTCTTACCCATCTTGACCGTGCCCATGATGAAGGTCGACACCGAACCGCTGACCGAGCTGCCGCTCGGCGACTTGGCGTTCACCGGCCACTCGATACGTCCACTGAACATGCTGGTCAAGTTGTATTCGTTGAAGTCGCTGACGGTGATCGGCGATAGGTCGGGCATCCCCCAGTCAACGGTGTTGTCGGCCGCGTCGCGCGAGGAGAGGTTCTGCGGGCAACCCTCCGGGGAGAGCGCGTGCGATTGGGCACATTTACTGATCGCCTGCTTGATGGCCTCGTTGACCGCCTTGCCGCCCTCGTCACTCAGGCCGACACTCGTGCTGAGGTGGGCGCCGTAACCCATGCCGTTGAGTAGCACCGGTTCCTTGGCGCTGATGTTGAGGTTGGGGTTGCTGCTGCCGATGTCCAGCCAGCCCGGGAACACGTAGGCGGAATCCGTTCCGCCGACGCTCTTTCCGAACAGCGTCATACTGTCCGCCGCGTTGTTCGCCGAGTAGCCGTGCAGGTCGAGCTTGATCGCGGCGTGATCCAGCCGCCAGTTCTTCCCGACACGTTTGACGGAGATGGTCTCGTCCGAGACCTTCTCACCGAAGCTGGCCGACACGTGCACCTGGGCCATCCCGAAGGAGTGGCCGGACGCCGAATCATCGTTCAGGATCTTGATGTTGGTGATCGGCATGTGGTCGATCTGCTGTTTGAGGATCTCGTCGCTGAGGAATTCCTTCGAGCCGGGCTGGTCGTCACTGTAGGACAGTGCGCCTTCGGCGTCGCCCCGGGCCAACGCCTGCAGATAGCCGGTGATCGCCGCGCCCGCGGTGCTCGCCTCGCCTTTCTTGTGGCCTCCACCGGCCAGGGTGACCACCGCGACCATCGCGATGGTCACGAGGACCGCGCCACCGGCGATCAACGTGATCAGCAGCGGTTTGCGATTCCGCACCGACGACGCGAACCCGGACGGCGGCTGGCCGGCGACGGGCTGGAACGGCGGGGGTCCGAACGACGGTCCGCCCGGTGGCAGCTGTTGCCCGCCGCTGCCGGGGTACGTCGGGCCGGCGGGGGGGTACCCGTACGGGGGCCGCCCGCCGATCGGGTTGGGGCCGCCGATCGGGTTGGGGCCGCCGTAGCCTCCCGGCCCACCCGGTCCGCTCATCGCCCCCCACCTCGCGTCGTACACAGCCGCAACTGCTCGCCTCCGGATCACCTCAAACGCCGACCGGTACCACACGTCGCGCCGACGAAAGACCGCGGACAAGTATAACCACCAGGGTGGTCACCTCGGCCGTCGTGTCACCTCGCTCGGCGGCCGGTCCCGAAGCGATCTCCCGACGGCGTCCGTGCCGCCACGTGATCGGCGGTGCCGACCGCATCAGACCAAGTCGACCGTCGGCGGGCTCTGGGCGAAGTCGGCGTTCCCGGCGACAAAGCCGGTGTAGCTACCCTGCCAGGTCCTGCCGGAGCGAGTTCGGCAGGACAGCGGGAACACCACGTCCCCGGCGAGCCGCGCCTGCAATCGGTAGGCGTCCACCGAGGTCACCCGCATCCCACTGGTGTCGGGTCTGCCCCAGGCTGCGGTCCCGTCGACCAGATCCTGGCCACCCAGTGCCTGCGGACAATCTGGTGGGGCAAGTTGGTGTGACGTCAGGCAGGTGCTGAGGGCAGCCGCGACCGCGGCGGGGATCACCGACCCGACGTCGTCGGTGAGCGTCAGGTTCACGTTGGTCGGCTGGGCGTTCCCGGCCACCAGAGCCTCCAACAGCACCGGCTTCTCCAACGTCGCCACCAGGTTGGCGTTGGCGCTGCGCAGGTCGACCCAGCCCGGAAACACCAGCAGTGGTGCGCTTGCGGCTCTCTCGAACACGGTCAGCGTCTCCAACGCCTTGTTGCCCGGCGGACCCCCGTTCAACGTCAGCTTCACCGCAGCGTTCACCAACCGCCATCGTCCCCCCGACTTGGTCAGGGTGAGCGTCGCGTCGGAGACCTGCCGGCCGAACTTCGCCGAGACGTGCACCCGTCCGTCGGCAAGCCTGCTGCCGTCGGTGAGGATCCGGACGTCGCTGATCGGCCATTTGGCGACTTGTTTTTTGAGGATCTCGTCGGCCAACAAGGCGTCGGCCGCCAGTCGGTCAACGCCATAGCCCAGCGCGCCCTTGGCGTCACCTCGCGCCAACGCATCCAGATATCCGCGAACCACACCGGGCGCACTCCCCTCACCTTCGCTGTCGCCGCCGGACGACAACGCCCACACCAGAACGATGATCAGCGCCACCAGCGCGGCGGCGCCGGCCAGCAGCACAGCGGCCAGCCGCTTGTTGTCGTCCGGGCGCGGCGGCGGGAACGAGACGGGTGGCGGCGGGGTCCCCGACGCCGACCAGCCGACGGGTGGCGGCGGGGAAAACGGTGGCGATGGGCGGCCCGGCCAGGGGCTGCCCACCGGCGGCGGGATTCTGCCTGATGCCGGCGTGCCGGGTGCCGCGTTACCGGTCGGCGACCATCCCGGTGACCAGGTCGGTGACGCCGAGTATGCGGACACGCTCGCGCCCGTCCGCGGCGGCTGCGGTGGCGGTGCCCCCTGGGCCGGCCGGACGGGACCGCCGACCTGCGGAAAAAGCTGGCTCAATGCCTGTTCAGCGGCGCGCGCGAAGGCGCCGGTGCCCTGATAGCGCTGCACGGGATTCTTGGACATGCCGCGGGCGATGACCTCGTCCAGGGCCGGCGGAACCCGTGGGTTGGCGATGCTGGCCCGCGGCGGCGGCGTGTACAGGTGCGCGGTCATCACCTCCGCCATGTTCTTCGACATGAACGGAGCGTGGCCGGTCAGACATTCGTACAGCACGCAGGCCAGCGCGTACTCGTCGACCGCGGCGGTCGCCTCGTAGCCGTTGAGCCGTTCCGGGGCGATGTAGGAGATCGACCCGACCGTCATCCCGGTCTGGGTCAGCTTGGTGTCGCCGACCCGCTTGGCGATCCCGAAATCCAGCAGGTAGGGGAAGTCGCCCGCGGTGAGCACGATGTTCGCCGGCTTGACGTCGCGGTGGATCAGCCCCTCGGCGTGCGCGGCGTCGAGCGCCTCGGCGATCTGGCCGCAGACCTTCACCGCCCGGGCCGGCTGCAGCGGCCCGCTGGCCAGCACGTCCCGCAGGGTCGAGCCCTTGACCAGGCGCATGTCGATGTAGAGGCAGCCGTCGATCTCCCCCCAGTCGTGGATCGGGATGACGTGCGGCTCCTGCAGCCGCGCCGCGACCTGCGCCTCGCGGGCGAACCGCTCGCGGAAGTCGTCGTCGGCGGAGATGTCGTCGACCAGGATCTTCAGCGCGACGGTGCGGTCCTTGGTGGTGTCGACGGCCTCGTAGACCTCGCCCATGCCGCCCCGGCCCAGCATCCGGCCGATCTGGTACTTGCCGAAGCGGGTACCAGTCCGCGACTGCGTTCCCTGGTCCACCGGGCCCCCATGACTCATTGCGTATCGTGCGTGCGTCCCGCGCAGATCGTGTCGCCTGGCACTGTGCCGGAAATCCTAGCGAGCCGGCAGACCGGGCCAAAATTCCCCGACCCGCAGATCATCGGGTTCGGCCCGGTCCGTCACCCGGCCGGCGACTCCCCGTCGACCGCCGGGCCCTGCTCCAGCAGCGTCCGGAAACCGTCCTCGTCCAGGATCGGCACGCCCAGTTCGACGGCCTTGTCGTACTTGGAGCCGGGCGAGTCGCCGGCGACGACGTAGGCGGTCTTCTTCGACACCGATCCGGCGGCCTTGCCGCCGCGCGCCACGATGGCCTCCTTGGCCTCGTCGCGGGAGAACCCGGCCAGCGATCCGGTGACCACCACCGACAGCCCGGCCAGGGTGCGTTCGATGCTGTCGTCGCGCACGTCGGCCATCCGCACCCCGGCCGCCCGCCACTTCTCGACGATTTCCCGATGCCAGTCGACGGCGAACCACTCGGCGACCGCCGCCGCGATGGTCGGCCCGACCCCCTCCACGGCGGCCAGCTGCTCGGCGGAGGCCGCCAGGATGGCGTCCAGGCTGCCGAACTCGGTGGCCAGCGCCCGGGCCGCGGTCGGCCCGACGTGCCGGATGGAGAGCGCCACCAGCACCCGCCACAGCGGCTGGGCCTTGGCCTTGGCCAGGTTGGCGATCAGCCGCCGCCCGTTGGCCGACACCGCCCCGTCCTTGGTGGTGAACAGCTCGGTGCGCAGCAGGTCGTCCTCGGTGAGGGTGAACAGGTCGCCCTCGTTGCCGATCACCTTCGAGCCCAGCAGCTCGGTGGCCGCCTCGTAGCCGAGCGCCTCGATGTCCAACGCACCGCGGCCGGCGACGTGGAACAGCCGCTCGCGCAGCTGTGCCGGGCAGAACTCCGCGTTCGGGCAGCGGATGTCGACGTCACCGTCCTTGGCCGGCGCCAAGGTGCTGCCGCACTCGGGGCACGTTGTCGGCATGACGAATTCGCGCTCGGTGCCGTCCCGGACGTCGACGACGGGCCCGAGCACCTCCGGGATGACGTCGCCGGCCTTGCGGATCACCACCGTGTCGCCGATCAGCACCCCCTTGCGCTGCACCTCGGACGCGTTGTGCAGGGTGGCCAACCCGACGGTGGACCCGGCCACGGTGACCGGCGTCATGTAGGCGAACGGGGTGACCCGGCCGGTGCGCCCGACGCTGACCCGGATGTCGAGCAAGGTGGTGGTGGCCTCCTCCGGCGGGTACTTGTAGGCCACCGCCCAGCGGGGCGCGCGCGAGGTGGCGCCGAGCCGGCGTTGCAGCGCCAGGTCGTCGACCTTGACCACGATTCCGTCGATCTGGTGCTCGACGTCGTGGCGGTGCGCCCCCCAGTAGGCGATCCGCTCGCCGACCGCGTCGATGCCGGAGACCCGAACGTTGTGGGCCGAGACCGGCAGCCCCCAGGCCCGCATCGCGGCGTAGGCGTCGTGCAGGCTGGTTGGGTCGAAACCCTCGGTGTGGCCTAGGCCGTGGCAGACCATCCGCAGGTTGCGGCGGGCGGTGACCGCCGGGTTCTTCTGCCGCAACGAGCCGGCCGCGCAGTTGCGCGGATTGGCGAACGGGGCCTTGCCCTCGGCGACCAGGCCGGCGTTGAGCGCCTCGAAGTCGTCCAGCAGGTAGTACACCTCGCCGCGCACCTCCAGCACCGCCGGCACCGGGTACTCGGTGTCGTCGAGGACCTCCGGCACGTCGACGATGGTCCGCGCGTTCAGGGTGACGTCCTCGCCGACCCGGCCGTCGCCGCGGGTGGCGCCCATGGTCAGCCGGCCGTCCCGGTAGACCAGCCCGAGGGCAACGCCGTCCACCTTGAGTTCGCACAGATACTCGGTGTCGCCGCCGATCTCGGCGCACACCCGGGTGGCCCAGGCGGTCAGCTCGTCGGGCGAGAACACGTCGTCCAGCGAGAGCATCCGCTCCAGGTGCGGCGC
>NZ_JBYCLB010000102.1:0-3064 GCF_057473705.1 Mycobacterium sp. TH-M15
GCAGGAAGCGCCACAACGCCGCCGGCCCGGCGATGTCACCGGGGAACCGGCAGCCCAGGCCGATCACCGCGATCGGCTCGTCCAGCGCGGCCCGGCCAGTCGGATCCGTTGTCTCCGTATCACTCTGCCCGAGCGGTGCGACCAGATATGCGACCAGCCCGTTCAGCGTGGGATGTTGCCAGAAGTCCACCGGCGAGACCGGCCGGTCCAGCAGTTCGGCCAGCTCACCGGCGAGCACCACCGCCTCACGCGACCCCAGGCCCAGGTCTTTCAGCGACGCGTCGACGTCGATGTCGGCGGGGTCGCAGCCGACGACGGTGACCAGGTAGTCGACCAGCCATCCGCGCAGCCGGTCTTCGGTGAAGCTGGCGGTCACGATGCCGACTCCACGCTGCTGAACAACGCGTCGAGCACGCCGCCGTCCGAACTCGTCGATCCCGCCGGTGCGTCGTCGGCGCCGGGCTCGGGCGCGAGTTTCTTGGCCAGGTAGCCGGCCAGCGCGGCGACCGTCGGGTGGTTCCACAGCATCGTCGCCGACAGCTGGATGCCGACCAGTTGTTCGGCCTCGCGCCGAATCGACATCGCCATCACCGAGTTCAGCCCCAACTCGGCGAAGGGCAGGTCGGCCTCGAGTTCGGCTTCCGGGATGCGCAGCTCGCGGGCGAGGATGGCGCGCAGCCCGCTCTCCAGCTCGGTCAGCAGGTCCGCGCCGTTCAGTCGGGGCCAGATCCGGGCCGGCGCCGGCGGTGGTTCGGCCTGGTCGACCATCGGCGCCATCACCGCCTGGGCGATGTCGTGGGAGTCGACGAACTCCCAGGCGGCGAAGGCCTCGGCCGCGGTGACCGGCCGGGAGCCCAGCCGGTGCAGCTCGTCGACCACCACCGCGGCGTCGGCGGCGAAGCCGAGCCCCTGCCAGGCGACCCAGTCCAGGCTGACGGTATGCCAGCCGCGCCGGTGACAGGACCGGGCCAGGCAGTCCAGATAGGCGTTGGCGCCGGCGTAGGCGCCCTGTCCGGGCACGCCGAAAACCGTTCCGGCCGAGGCGGTCAGGAAGAAGAAGTCGAGTTCGGCCGGGGGCAGGGCCGCCCGCAGCACCGCTCCGCCGGCGACCTTCGGCCACATCACCCGCCGGAACGCGTCGGCCGTGGTCTCGGTGAGCAGCGCGCTCTCCGAGATGCCGGCGGCGTGGATGACACCGCGGATCGGTGGCGCCCCGTCCCGGTCGCGCCGGTCCAGCAGCGCGGCCACCGCGTCCGGTGCACCGACGTCGACCGCCGCCACGTCGACGGCGACGCCGCGCTGTTCCAGCGTCCGGATCGCGGCCACCTTGCGGCGGGTTTCGGCGTCGGCGGCGCCGTCGTCCCAGGCGTGCCGGGCCGGCAGCGGGGTGCGTCCGGTGAGCACCAGCCGGCGGGCGCCGCGGTCGGCGAGCCAGTTCGCCATCAGCAGCCCCAGTGCGCCCAGGCCGCCGGTGATCAGGTAGGCCGCGTCGGGACGGCAGCGCAGCGGCTCCCGGGTGGCCGGACCGGAGAGCGGCGCCAGCGCCGGGATGCGGAACTGGCCGTCGCGCAGCACCAGGGTGGAGCGGGCCGGCTGTGCCAGCGCGGTGGCCAGCGCGGGTGCGAAGTCACCGACGCCGCCGTCGGTCGGCAGGTCGACGAGGCCGCCGCAGAGCTCCGGCTGTTCGGCGGCGATCACCCGGGTGAGGCCCCACAGGCAGCTCTGCGGCAGCGCCGCGGCGGAGTCGGCCTCGTGGACGCCGCGGGTGATGATCCACAGCGTCGCCGGGTGCAGCTCGTCGCGGTCCGCCAGCTGCCGGACCAGCTCGCTCACCTCGGTCGACATCCGCACCGCGGCGTCGACGTCGGTCTCGGCCGGGCCGGGTTCGGCGAGATAGACCAGATAGCGGGCATCGGCGGTCCCGGCCGCCGGGTGCCCGGCGGCGGCCAGCCGATCGGCGAGTTCGGCACCGGCCGGGCCGCCGACCACCGCGACGGTGCCGGTCGCCGACGTCTCGGCGCTCACCGGCCACGGCTGCCAGTCGATGGCGTGTGCGATGGACCGCGGGTCGGCGTCGCGGGCCGATGCCTGCCCGGCGCCGGATGCCCCGTCGACTTCCATGTCGGTGTAGCGCAACCGGTGGATGTCGGCGGCGGTGCTGCCGTCCGGGGTGCGCACAGCGATGTCGACGGTCAGGCCGTCGTCGGGACCATCGGGGCATCGGCGCACCTCGACCGCGACCCGCGGCGAGGTGGGCGCGGCCCCGATCCGGACGCTGTGCACGCCGGACGGCACCAGCAGCGCGTCGCTGCGCCCGGCCAGCCGGGCCAGGTAGACGGCGGCGTCGAGCAGCGCCGGCGTGCTCGCCTCGGCCAGCCGGACGTCGGCGACGACGCCGTCGGCGGTGTGCCGGGCCGATTCGACGGACCAGTCGAACGCCTGGCCGTCCACGCCGGCCTGACGGAAAAGCTCGGCGATCGAGCGGGTTTCGGCGTCACCGAGTTCGGCGGGCGGCGCTGTGCTCGACCGGGCCGCACCGGACCCGTTGGTTCGCTCGGCTGGCGCGGCGAGCTGCGCGGTGAGATGCCGGGTCCAGCGGGGCTCGCGGTCGGTGTCGGCCGGGGCGGACGACACCGTGACCGCCGCACCCGCGCCGGCGCCGTCGATCATCACCTGGATCATTCGCGGCCGGTCGACGACGATCGGCTGCTCGAACCGGATTCCGGTCAGCGCCGGTGTCGCGCCGGCGCGCTCGCCCGCGGCGGTGGCGATCGTGTGCAGCAGCACCGACACCGGCACGACTTCCAAACCGTGCAGCCGGTGAAAGCCCGGGTACGGCTTGGCTTCCGGCACCAGCCGGGCCTGCCAGAGCTGCTTGGGCGGGGTTCCCGCCACGACGGTGTGCCCGCCGAGCAGGGTGCCCGGCCGGGGCGCGGAGCCGGCGGCGGCCAGCCGGGGCTTGTCGGTGATCCAGTGGTGGGTGTGTCGCCACGGGGTGGCCGGCAGCACCGGGTGCGGTTCGGGCGGGTGCTCGCCGAGCTGCGGGGCGGTGGTGCAGGCGGTG